>PWGE01000243.1 GCA_003554345.1 Candidatus Sumerlaeota bacterium
GCCAGAAAAAGCTCATCTAACAGATTCTGATTCCCTACACATCAAGGCAAATGCAATGCGGTCATTTATTTGATGGATAGGGAAAAACTAGTTTTTCATTGGTTCTGGAGGGGCAACTCTGTAGTTTTTACACCCTTCCCTATTGCTTGTTCTCATCCTTCCCTCCCCTCCATCTTTTTTTTACAGCTTCATTTTTTCTCATAATATTTTTTCAAAATGCATTAAAAAAAGAACATGCAAATTTTCTTTAAGCAAATAAAAAACAGCATGGCACTTTTTTATAATTTCCCCACCAAATATGAACTGTTTTTCCTCGTGCACTACCTGTAAATATGGGTTCATAAAATATTTTTTTCATAGGAAAATATCCTTAGCAACCAGAGATGAAGAAATGAATACTTTCATACATATTGAATATTTGTGTTCTCCCCCGTCCCTTCTGCTAATTGGGATACTCTGCATTGGATGCTCCCTGTTTGCTCCTACCTTGCTTCTTCTTATTCTTAGTGAACTACCAGATAAATATGTATTTAGCCCATGGAGGGATTATCTCTGGGAAACATGATAGGAAAATATTATTTATTCATTCTTACCAAATTGGATTTTTTTAAATCAATCATGTAATATTTCCGTAAAGATTATCCTATTTTTTAATCTGTAACGGGTTTTATGGAGGAACTCCGCAATACCCATTCTTTTGGAGAGCCACACATACAACACGTTTCCCCCATTTCCTTCTCAAGAGCTACTATCACTAATACATTTATGGAGGGTATGGAAGGTATGGAACGAAATACAAGAATTATTTATGAAATTCCCTTACTAGAGAAATTCTTGAAAAACCCTTCAAACCTTCCAAACCTTCCATACATATGTATGTTGTCGTAGGGATAAGAAGAGAATAGCTAATCATTGTGGGTAATGAGGGGATTTCTGGTTTTAGCAGATATTAGAGTTTATTAGATATGGCAGAAATAAGTATATTGAAGAAATTTCTTTAAATACTGAAACATCTAATATTTATCTTATCGAGAAAAGGAAACTTTAGTGTAGTCATCCTGCTCTCCTCCCCCTCCTCCCTCTAAACTACGAGAAAAAAAGTGTATGGTGTATGATAATGTATCATTATTCCAAACTTTTTAAAAAAATTCTCTCATGAAGAAAACTTTTCAAAAAACCCTACACTTCCCTACACCCTACACTATGAGTTTTTTTGGTAGTTGTTATTTAAAAAAGGAAAGGTATATGAATGGCAGGTTAGTTGGTAAAGTAAAAAATGCTCCATTTGTGGAGCTTCTATAATCTTAAAATTTTTCATTAATAATTGTGATGTGATGGATAAGGAGGTGACATATCAAATATTTTTTTACTATGAGGGCTGACAGTTATCCCATCCCAAATATATCCAGTATTCTTTCTTTTTTTCTTGTATCCTCTTTCTTCCATTCTTTTCGAAAACATCTTTTGACTAAGTGGGTACTCACCTTCTCTTTCAGCCCATTTTTTAAAATAGTTGTATAATTCAGAGGAAACAATCTGCCCTTCTGGACTGGGCAATATGCATGCATCTAGAAAATTTCCTAAACTATCTTCCTGTGTCTGGTAATCTTTTGTAGCTATTTCTACTTCTTCTGGAAATTTCAGTCCGTTTTTTTGATACTTTAGGTACCATTTTACTGCCCACATAAGAATCCCATCTGCTTCATCTTTTAGTTTTTCTGGTAATTGTGAATCCATTTTTTCTTCTGGAACAGTATAATCAAACGGGATTAGCTTAATTCTTCTCCATGCTCCATGACTCGTATCTGATATATTTGGTTTGTGGTTTGTAACCAGAACAAGTTTAAATTCAGGAAAAAACTCTATCTCATCCTTGTATAAATGTCTGGCTACAATTTTATCTCCACCTGTTAGTACCTTCATTTTTGCAACATTCAGTCTCTGTCCATCTTCAGATTCATGAGCTACCACAAATCTAGCCCCTTTCAGCCTAGCCACATCACCACTAGCTGTATTCCCATTTGTCTTTTTCACCATTAGTGTACTAGGGTCTGCAGACAGCGAATAATCATTTAATATATACATTAAGGTATTTATCAGGACAGACTTTCCATTAGCCCCATTTCCATGAAAAACATAAAAGTATTGTTCATTGATATTTCCAGTCAGAAATAGTCCAGCCATCATTTGAACTAGTTCAATAATATCTGTCTTTCCTAAAAAGATTTCTTGGAGAAACTGTTCCCATAAAGGAGCTTCAGCTTCAGGATAATAACGTAGGGGACTCTGTTTGGTAATAAAATGATTCGGGTCATGAGGAAGCAGTTCTCCAGTATTCATATTTAGTGTCCCATTTTTCACATTAAACAGGTGCTTGTGGGTATCAAATTCACTGGGATGAGCTGAAAGCGTTTCCTCTTGTTCTGCTAACTGGAGAACGTGTTTTCGTTTTGTACAGGAACGAAGCTTTTTAATGCATTCTTCTATATCTTTCCGCTTATTATCATCTGAGCATTCAGAGGCTATTGTGTGCAGATGCATCTGCAGTTTTTTATAATACGTATGCAATTCATTCTTCTCATCTGCTTGCCAGATACCATCCTTATAAATGTACCAGCTTTTGTATGCCTTTACATATTTTATTTCCTTTGAAAACAGCCTTGCCATGAGTTCAGCAGTTCCTTGCTCATCCAGTTTCAGCTCAGTATCCTCTGCAAGATTACCGTTAAGTAACGGGGCTGCTTCAGGAAAAGATATTGCCTCACTAAGGAGTTTTGAGATATCGGCATGTGTGTGCAACCAGTCAGAAACATCATTTCCCCCACTCTTCTGTACAGTGAAATCCATCATTTCTGGAAGAATGACCTGTGTAGCAATTCCTTTCTTCTGCAGTGCTTCACCTACTGCATGGAGGTATTTCTGACCGGGGATATCTGCATCCCCACAAAGGACTACTTCTGCCTCTTGAGGTAAATCTTTAATAGCTTCAGACAATCTTTTAAAATTATTCGCCCCGTTCATTGAGGTAGTGGCGGTGACCCCTGCTTTCTCCGAGAAGAATCATACCACCCCGAGGTTCTCCCTGAACAGAGCCTGATTAACTCATATTATGCTTCTTTGACATTTGCGTATCAAAGGCTGATATACTTTGTGGCTACTCAAAGAGCATCAAATCCCTGAACTGGATTTGTCCTCCAGTCCAGGAAAGATGATGCCGAGGAAGTTGCAGTGTGACTCGATCGCATTCATAAGGTTCGGCATGCCGACAGTAGAGAAAGCAAGTTAAGCACTATTGAATGCGATGCACATGTTAAGCGTAAATCTTCTACCAAAGAGTCGTCCAATTTTATTCTTTCTATGGCAAATTATTCATTTCTTTCATCCCATAAAAGGCATGCAGTTTTGAGGGTTTCCTCAAAATCAATTTTTGCACCATGTCTCATATAAAACTGGATAAAAGTTTCTAGATGTTCTCGTTGCTGGGTCGGTGATAACTCATTGACCGCATCAAGAACTAACAGTGCATAGACCCGCTCTCTTTCTTCCATCTTGTTTAACTCAACTACAAATTCCTCGAAAATCCTGCTTTCTGTATCCATATTATCCTCCAATAGATAATCAAGCATGAGCCAATACTGACCCATTTTGTTGCTTGTTTTTATGCAACCTTGAATGCTGTTGCCTGCATCTCTAATTATCCCCTATAACAGTGTTATTCCATGGAAGTGCGGCTTTGATTCAACTTTCTAAAAAAATTTTGATTTTTTTATTTTTTGATAAACCGGAAGCATCAAACCTTCCTCACTATCGGAAGCTTGACTCTTATGAGAAACTTAAAGTCCGACGTGATACTGCAGAAATTGGTCAAGAGTTGCTGCTGCATCATCAGCCATAATTTCATCCCACTTATCGAAGAACTTATTTGTACTCAGAATAATCAATTCATGCACATATCTGGTGTTGATAAACTGGAAGAACAGCATTACCTGTTCAGGGATAAGGGTTTTACTATTTAATTCATCTATCAGAAGGACATAAGGCTTACCGAACCAGGTAAGTTTATTGCTTCACCCGTCACTAGTCCCATGATCTTCCCAGCCGCTCAAGCAGGTTAAGACAGGTGAAGAACTTGTAATTGAAAAGCTTTTTTGGAAGGAACCTTTTTTTCTTTCTCTTTCAAGAAACTAATAGTCTCTTGCACTCATCAGCACCAACAAAGTATAATGAACAAACGAGGATGTAATTCATAGAATTCCTTTTCTTTAGGAAAAGGAGTTCCAGGGGGTGTGATATCAGGAGCATCAGGGTACTTGCCGGTTTACTCATACTTATCTTTACTGGAATTATCATATCCTCATGCCCGCTGCTACCTGATCGTTATACCCTTACTATCAACATAAAAGGTAACGGGGAAGTTGAAGTTGAGCCTGAGAGGGCTCGCTATGATAATTCCAGTA
>PWGE01000104.1 GCA_003554345.1 Candidatus Sumerlaeota bacterium
GGACTGGATGGTCTTGCCGGCAGCATATGTTTAATAAGTTCTCTGTCCCTGGCAGCAATTTTCTTCAAGAGCGGAGCTACCAGCATGGGAATTCTCTGTATTATACTGGCTGGTACCATTTTAGGATTTTTAAAATACAACTCACATCCTGCTTCCATATTTATGGGTGATACAGGCAGCCTTTTGCTGGGTTTTTTGCTTGCCACCGTTGCACTCTGGGAAAACCAGAAAACCACTTCTTTTGTTGCTTTACTGGTCCCAATAGTTGCCACCGCTATTCCAATTCTGGACACCGGTCTGGCAGTTATCCGGCGCCTCATGCATAAACAACATCTGTTCCAGCCAGATAAAAAACACCTTCATCATCGCCTGCTCGATCTTGGTTTGACGCAAAGACAGACTGTTTACTTCATAAACTTTCTTTGTGTGTATTTTGGCATCATGGCTTTTGTCCTTGCTTTTATTCCTATTAGCTATGTTATTCCCATGGTTCTTTTAATTCTTCTTTTTCTTATTGGTCTTTTCACCACTCTTATCTACCTTGAAAACTATATAATTCCTCTTCGTACCCACGTAGAGAGATATGCCAAAAAGAAAAACAAAAAGAAAAGCAAGAAAAAAAAACCACGCACTGTTCCCCATTTTAATATCAAGCACTAATAAAGACCCTTTTTTGCCGGGAGGCTTTTTGAACAATTTTGCCTGAGAAATTACGCACATAACCATACCTGGTTAGAAATATGTTTGGAAATAATAACAGGCTCTGGCTAACAACTTGCCATAAGAGAAAAAAGCCTTCAATGTATTTCCCATATGGCAGGAGGAAAAATGAGCAATAAAATTGGTTTTATACCACTGGATGGACGACCATGTTGCCTTGATTTTGTGTTGAAACTGGGCACAATAAGCGGATACAAAATACAAACGCCCCCTTTAAAGTTATTTCGAAATTTCTTGAAAGAAACTTCTGTCACCTCATTACAGGAATGGTTATTAGAGAGTGCTCCTTTTCTGGATTATGTAATTCTCTCCATCGATATGCTGGCATACGGTGGCTTTTTTGCCTCTTCCCGCTTTTGGACGAATAACCAAACTGCTCTTCAGAGATTAGAAATTATATCTAAACTCAAGAGTCGTTATCCCCGGCTAAAAATTCTGGCAGCAAATGTTATCTCCAGAATTTCCTGGGCTGTACAGGAAGATGAAGAGTTAAAACTGAGCGAAATGCTAGTCGAATACAGTCAGCTGGAATATTTGCTCCAGCACAATTATCAGGCAGTCAACACATCGCGTTATAAAGTGCTTCAGAACACAATCCCCGACTCATATTTACATGAGTATAAATCTGTAAGAAAGCGTAATCATCTTATAAATCTTGCCATGATTGAACAGGTAAAAGAGGGAAACTTAGATTTTTTAGTATTAGCCCAGGCTGATGCATCCGCCAGCGGTCCACACCGAGAAGAGCAACGACAACTTTTAACACAGGTTTACAAAAACAGACTGCTGGATAAAGTGGTGCTTTACAGTGGTGCAGACGAAGTTTCACAGGTGCTTTTAGCCAGAGCCATTCAGGAAGCAGAAAAAACACAGGTTCGTTTTTCACCCCGTTTTTCAACTGTAAACGGGCCGCTTATCACCGGAGGTTTTGAAGACCTCCCTCTGGGAAAAAATCTCAGCTCACAAATCTATGCCGCCGGCAGCATTAAAACAGAGGATGTCGGGGAAGCAGATATCCATATGTTTATTCATACTCCGGCCCTGTCTGATCATTCAGACGATTTTATACGAGAAAAAGCCTGCGATGACAATAAGTTTCTCCCTGAAGCCGCGCACATTCCGTGGGAATTTGGGGCCTCCCTGGAATATGCTGTCGGGAAAAGACAGCTGGTGGCTCTGGCTGATGTTGCCTTTCCCAATGGGTGTGACAAGGCCCTTATGCAGCTGCTGCTACAAAAGGTTTCTCCTCTGCAACTCCATGCTTTTGCCGGGTGGAACACACCGGGAAACACCCTGGGAACAGTGATTGCTCATTCAGTTCTGAGATGGATTTATGTACACAAAAAACAACAGGATCATATGGGTGAGAAAAAGCACAGGGAGTTTCTTTTCGAACGTTTTCTTGATGATTATTATTATCAAAGCCTTTTTAAACCCAAAATGAATAGCTTGCTCAGAGAGCGTAATATTAAATTCAAACTCGCCGATTCTGTATATCCCGGGGTTAATAAACAGATTCAGGAAAAGCTCAAAAAACAGGGGGAATTTCTCTTCCAGAGATATTTCAAAGACAAACGCCTTTCTCCGCCTCTCAGGCATTATAAGATTGATTGTATTGAACAGGCTGAAGTCTATTTGCCTGGAGAAAGGACTTTCGAAGTGGCCCTCAACTATCTCTTTGGTTTGAAGAGGGAATAAGGGAAAGACTTTTTCATTATAGAGTGCAGATTTTCAATATATCCTGTAGCCTGTAAAGAAAACCTTAACATTCCTCTTTTATTCAGGACACCTCTTCTACAGGAATCACAAATGCTTTGATTCCCTGTTTGGCAAATGTTTTCCGCAATCCCCGAACATCCTCCATAAAAGAAGGAACCGTCTCTTCATCCATAACCACCGCCATCACATCATTAGCTTTGGGCCATATATGGGTACCAAGATGCGGTTCACTCTTTTCCCCACTTCCATAGACTTTTTCCCACCTGGTATAACAACTCAGCCCATGTTTTTCCATAACTTCCATAACTTCCATATGTAAAGCTTCATTGTACATTATCAAAACAAGCTTCATCTTCTTCTCCTTTTTCTTTCATATCCTGTGGGCTCCAGCGCTCAAGTATACTATACATAACTGGCACAATAAACAGGGTAACAACAGTGGAAACCAGGAGCCCTCCGAGAATAGTTGTGCCAAGCGGATTCCATACCTCATGGCCTTGACCTCGTTGAAAAGCCATAGGAATAAGGGCAGCCATAGTGGTAATAGCAGTCATCAGAACGGGACGCAACCTGGTTCTTCCTCCTAAACAGATGGCCTGATTAATAGTTTTTCCCCTGGCCCGGAGTATATTAATATAATCGACGAGAACGATAGCATTATTCACAACAATCCCGACAAGGAGAAGTGCTCCCAGAAATACAATAATATTGAGTGTGAATCCACGCAGATAAAGACCCCAAAGCACACCGATAAAAGCAAAAGGAACAGAGAACATAACCACAAAGGGATCCATGAGGGATTCAAACTGGGAAGCCATTACCATGTAGACCAGAATTATACCGATTATTAAGGCAAGTGCCAGCCAGAAAAAAGCCTCCTGAATTTCTTCCAGTTCTCCCCCAATTTCAACCATAAGACCAGGCGGAGTTTCAGTTTCTGCAATGACTTCACGAACATCAGTAATAAGTTCACCCAGGGAACGGTCTCTGACATCTCCTTCAACACGTACCACGCGTCGCTGCGCTTCACGTTCAATCTGAAGTGGCCCCACTCCAAAAGCTATATCAGCAAGAGAATCCACACGAACCAAATCACCGCCCGGTAAACGTATCGGAATAAGCCCAATATCTTCAGCAATTTGTCTGTCTTCTTTACGAAGACGGACGTAAATATCCATCTCTTCACCCATATGATAGAATACACTGGCAGTCCGACCATGCACTCCAGCTCTCACAGTATCACCAATATCTGCCATAGTCACTCCAAGAGAAGAGGCTTTCCGACGATCAACGTCTACCAGTATTTCAGGTGCCCCTTCTTCCATGGAAGTACGAATATCGACGGCTCCCGGCAATTCAGCAATTTTATCTCTCAGCTCTTCGGCATATCTTTCTGCCACCTCCAGGTCATCACCAATAATATTCACTGAAAGTGGTTGTTCTCCCCCTGTCATCAAACCAGCCATCATATCATCTAAAGTCAACCGATAATCTTCGATAGAATAATAAGGCGCTACTTCCTCAATACGCTCACGCAAACGATTGGCCATATCAAAAATCGATACATCCCGCTGGTCCTGAGGTACAAGTCGAACTCCGAAACTACCGGTATAACTGCGCTGTGCTCCTCGACCAGGGCCCATTCCTCCGGTAGTAATAAAAACTCCCCGTATATATTCATTTTTAATTTCTTCTCTGATAATTTCATTAACCTTATCAAGCGCCTCTGCTGTTTTTTCATACCTTGTGCCTACCGGCAGTTCAATGGAACCCTGAATCATTCCTGTATCTTCTCGCGGCATGAATTCCCACCCGATAAACGGAACAAGCAGAGCTGAAACAGCAAAAATAACAACTGCTCCCAGGATAACCACCCATCGATGCTTCAAACACCAGCCGAGGGCAATAGAATACATGTGAGAAATCTTATCAAATAGTTTTTCAGACCACCGAAATAGAAAACCTCTTTTGCCAGCAGCAGTATGATACCGGGCAGGTATCAATTTGGAACTCAACA
>PWGE01000367.1 GCA_003554345.1 Candidatus Sumerlaeota bacterium
ACTTTGCGTTCTTTCTTATCTTTTACGATCTTGACTGATTCTTTGTTTTCTTTGCGACTTTGCGGGCTTTGCGTGATACTTTCTTTTTCTGGATTTTTTTATTTTCATCATTGGTGGCGCCAACTCTGAGTTGGCGTGAAGAACTCCTCTGAAAATAGAAATATCCTGAGGAGACAGCATTCAGTTGAAAGAATGAGGTCATAAAAACTATACATCGTATCAAGTTGCACAATAAGAGCCGCAAAGAAAAACCCCGGAGAAAAAGAAAACTGAAAAGATGAAGATAGCAAAGCTGCCAGAGGCAAACTGTAAGGAAGTAAAAAATCTTTAGGAAAAGAGAAAAACCGGTATAAGCAATCTATCATGCCAGGTACGTAAGAAAAACACCACTTGAAAAATCAAAACTCTTGAATCGTCAGTCATGTACGTCTGACCGGTTGTATTGTCGTTCTGTCCATTTTGTCCATGTCAGTCCATCTGTTTTGTTTTTTTTACATCATAGGACTGATAAAAATAGATTCTTGATTATCAGTAAGAATACTCTAATCTGGTTTTAGATATAACCATTGTCTCTTGATTCCTGGTTAAAATGATGTTAGATGGTAACAGTCAATATTGAAATAATGTTAAAAGTGAAAAAGGAGTTATTTAAGTGAATCCCAGAACTCTCCAGAAAGTTACCTATGGTTTATATGTTGTATCTTCTCGGAATAAAAACGGTAAAAAGAACGGTTTGATAGTCAATACGGTTGCTCAGGTCACTGCCACACCTCCAACCATTATAGTGAGTGTATGTAAGGACAATTTAACCTGTGAATATATACAGGAAAGTGGTGGCTTTACTGTTTCTATTCTGCGTGATGATACGCCAATGAAATTTATCGGCTTATTTGGTTTTCAATGTGGTCGTGATATCAATAAGTTCGAAAATATCCGGTACAAGGTTGGTGCAAATGATATGCCGATAGTACTGGATAATACCCTTGGTGTTGTGGAGGCGGAGGTACTTCAATCTATGGATGCAGGTTCTCATGTGGTATTTCACGGGAAAGTGCTTGATGCTCAACTTATAGAAGAAGAAGCGTCCCCTCTCACCTATGCTTATTATCATGATGTAAAGAATGGAAAAGCCCCTAGAAATGCGCCAACCTATGTTTCAATGAATTCAAATATAAAAACAGAAAAGGAGGTTAAGATGAAAAAATATCGTTGTACTGTCTGTGGCTACATTTATGATCCTGAAGTGGGTGACCCTGACTCAGGGGTCAAGGCTGGTACTTCTTTTGAAGACCTGCCCGATGATTGGGTATGTCCCCTCTGTGGAGTGGGGAAAGATGAGTTTGAACCGGTAGATTAATCGGTTTTAAACCTGTGATTTGATACATATAAAGAAAAGGAGGAGTTATGATTACCAAATTCGCAGTATATAAATGTGAGGTTTGTGGTAATATGGTACAGGTTCTGGAAGTTGGTGGAGGAACACTGGTATGTTGTGGACAGCCTATGAATCAGCTGGAAGAAAAAACTATGGATAAGGGAAATGAAAAACATGTACCGGTTGTTGAAAAAACTTCTAATGGATTAAAAGTAAAAGTAGGTTCGGTTCCTCATCCCATGGAAAAAGAACATTTTATCCAGTGGATTGAAATCATCACACCCCAGGGCAATTTCAAAAAGTTTCTCTCACCTGGTCAGCCACCTGAAGCCGAGTTCTGTGATTGTGAGACTCAGCTGGATAATGTGATTGCCGTGCGGGAATATTGTAATGTCCATGGTCTGTGGAAGAAAGAGTGACAGTGGAAACTCTGTTATTTTCCTGTTGATACCAGGGATTTGAAAGAAAACATGCTCTGAGAAGAGTTGTATAAAATAATACTGCATCGGCCTGTTTTCTTCAGGCCGATGCAGGGAATTACGGGAGGGATGAAAATGGAAAAGTCTCTTGTTCTTATTCTTGTTGATGGGCGTTGCGAATCGGCAGTGGAGGTACAGAGGATTTTAACTGAGTGGGGTCAATTCATTAAGACACGATTGGGTATTCATGACGGCGTATTGACAGGGAGTCAAGACAGCGGTTTAATTATACTGGAATGTATTGGCGGAAAGCAAAAAGTCAAAGAATTAGAAGAGTGTCTTAATGAAATAGATGGTGTAAAAAGTCGTTCAGTGCATTTATCTTTACTGGACCAATAAAAAAATATGAAGGTGGCTTAACACATTGAGAAGGTTAAGTGTTCTTTTTTTCTTATTTTTTATATTATTCTCCTGTTTTTTTATTCAGGCTGATGAATTACGGGTATTGGAAGTGGAAGTGGACAATCTGGTCATCAACCCGATCGTATCTGACTATATAATATCGAACCTTGACAGAGCACAGGCAGAAAATTATGATGTGTTTTATGTAACTCTTGATACTCCCGGGGGGCTATTGGAAAGCACCCGTGATATAGTAAAAGAATTCTTGAATTCGTCCGTGCCGGTGGTTGTTCATGTAAGACCGGATGGAGCTCGTGCTGCATCCGCAGGAGTTTTTATCACCATGAGTGCTCATGTGGCTGCTATGGCATCTCGTACCAATATCGGAGCGGCTACTCCTGTCCAGATGGGAGGCGCAGGAATGCCGGACTTTGTTGAGGATTTAATGGAAGGCGAGGAGAATGAGGAAGATGAAATGCCGGCAGAGGATCCGATGTTTGATAAGATCACGGAGGATACGAAAGCATGGGCAAGGAACATAGCTGCTGAACGTGGTCGAAACGAGGAATGGATTATTGATGCCATTGTGGAAGCTTCTTCTATTACCGCTACAGAAGCCCTCGAAAAGAATGTTATTGATTATATTGCCCGCGATAGAAGTGACCTTTTTTCTCAGATTGAAGAGAAGAAGATTGCACTACCGCAGGATGAAGAGTTCATCCTCACCACTAAAGACAGAACAGTGGTGGAAGATAAGGCCTCGTTTGATGGGCGGTATCGCATACTGTACTACCTGAGCACTCCCCAGATAGCCTTCTTTTTACTCATACTGGGTTTTTACGGCCTTGTTTTCGAAATTACCAATCCTGGTGTTGGACTTCCAGGTATTGCCGGGTCTATCTTTCTGGTGCTGGCGTTCCTGGCTTTTCAGAATATTCCCATTAATTATGCTGGAGTCATCTTAATTGGTCTGGGAATTATTCTTTTAATCGCCGAGTTTTACACTGCTTCTTTTGGCCTTTTTACCCTGGGAAGTGTCACGTCCCTTGCTATAGGTTCGCTTATTCTTATTGAGTCTCCCCATGAGTTTATGCAACTTTCCCTGTATGTCATTATTCCTGTTCTGGTATTTCATATCCTTATTGCTGTTTTATTAATGTCGCTTGCTGTTCGGGCATTTAAATCGAAAAAGCATACCGGCGCCGAATCTTTTGAGGGAATGGAAGGTGAAGCCAGGGAGGAAATATCACCCGGAGATAAGGGTCTTATATTTACCCATGGGGAAAACTGGAGTGCTGTGAACTGTGGTGAGGAGACAATATATGCGGGTGATACCATAGAAGTTGTCGATAAAGAAGAAGGGCGTTTAATTTTAAAGGTCAAAAAGAAACATAATTAATAAAGCGGAGGTGACACCATGGAAGCGTATTTGCCATTAGGGGCAGTACTGGTATTTGTCCTTTTATATGTATTCAGCTGTATTCGTATTGTAAATGAGTATGAACGGGCGGTCATTTTCCGCCTGGGAAGAGTGCTGGGAAGTGCCAAGGGACCGGGTATTTTTATTATATTCCCTCCTATTGATAAAATGATTAAGGTTTCCCTGCGAACGGTTACTCTTGATGTTCCTTCCCAGGATGTTATCACCCGTGATAATGTGTCAATTCTTATAAATGCTGTTGTCTACTTTCGAGTGTTTGATCCTGTAAAGTCCGTGATTGATGTGGAAGATTATTTTTATGCCACCTCTCAAATGGCTCAGACTACCCTGCGGAGTATTGCCGGTGAGTTGGAACTCGACCAGATTCTGGCTGAAAGGGAGCGCATTAATGCCGAGCTTCAGAAAATAATTGACACCCAGACCGATCCCTGGGGCGTAAAAGTGTCGGCGGTGGAAATCAAGCATGTGGATCTTCCGCAGGAAATGAAACGGGCGATGGCTCAACAGGCAGAAGCAGAACGGAGCCGGCGTTCAAAAGTTATACGGGCGGAAGGAGAATATCAGGCTTCTAAGAAACTGACAGAAGCGGCTGGACTTTTTGCAACGGAGCCTATCTCGGTTCAATTGAGATATCTCCAAACCCTGGTAGAGCTGGGTACAAGCGGAAGTACCATCCTTGCTTTTCCCCTTCCTCTCGATCTGTTTAAAGCGCTGACTGAAAAAAGACAGGGGAACAAGGGTTCTGAGAGCCAGGACTCCCAATCTGATTCATCCTCCGGAGAAAGTTCTCAGAGATAGTCT
>PWGE01000393.1 GCA_003554345.1 Candidatus Sumerlaeota bacterium
ACAGGGCAAGGCTTCGCCGGCTACTTCTATTACTCGTTGACAGTCACTCCGCCATTAGCGACCTGACCACCTTCGCTTTTTAACGGCCTGAGTGGTTACAAAAATTTTTTCTAAAAAGTTTCCAACGAGGGGGCTGCCTGCAAGAGGCGACGGGTGTAGGGGTGTCCGGGGTGTTGTACCAGTTGGGTGGAAGGCCCTTCTTCTATGATAACCCCGCGGTGCATGACGCCGATTCGGTCTCCGGCGCGGGCGGCTAAAGCCAGGTCGTGAGTAATGAGAATGAGGGCAAAGCCTTTTTCGTTTTGCAGATGCAAGAGCAGCTTGATCACCTTGGCCTGAACACTGGCATCCAGCGAAGCGCTGGGCTCGTCGGCTACGAGTACCCGAGGTTCCAGCACCAGGGCCCGGGCCAGGGCTACCCGCTGCAGCTCACCGCCGCTGAGATGATGGGGGTAGCGATGCAGGAATTCTTCGTCCCGGGGGAGGCGTACCCACTCCAGGGAATGTTCTACCGCCTGACGGCGGGAGACGGCATCTCCCAGACCCTGTATCTGCAAGGGTTCAACCACCAGGTCATAGACGTTTAAGCGATGGCTCAAGGCTTCTCCGGAGTTCTGGAAGAGCATCTGTAGAGCTTGCCGGCTTTGGCGGGATTCTTGTGGGGATAGGCGGTTAAGAGGACGCTGCTGGAAGTACACCTCACCTTCGTCAGGGGCATCTACCCCGGCCAGGATCCGCCCCAGGGTGGTTTTACCGGAGCCACTCTCCCCTACCAGAGAGTAAACTTCGCCTTCGTTAAGGTGGAGGTCAACTCCCTGCACCGCTTCCAGGTAGCCACCGTTCAAGGGGTAGCGTCGAAAGATCTTTTCTCCCCGCAGCAGCTCTATTATCCCGCCGCGGTGGCAGGCCAGCCAGCGACGACCAAAAGAATAAGGAGCTCGAGAACCGGAAACAGCCTCTACAGGAAAATCTGCAGGCGTGCCTGCAGGTGCAGATGTCTCCGTAAATGTAGTTGCAGCAGTGGCTTTAGCTGCTTCTTTATCTGCATCTCTAGCGGTTACCGCAGCCGTGTCGGTGGTGGTGTCAATATTATCAGGTTTCACGGTGTAATTATTGATAGCGGGTCGTTCTCGGGTGCAAATATCCAGTGCCTGGGTACAGCGTGGATGGAAAGGACACCCCCCCGGACGATGGCCCAAAGAAGGAATCTCACCCCGGATGCCCTGGAGTTCTTTGACGCCTTTTAAGGTAGGGTAAGCCCGCACCAGGGCACGGGAATAAGGGTGACGAGGCTCACTGAATAGAACATGGGTAGGAGCTTTTTCCAGGACCATGCCGCTGTATAGCACCGCAGTTTGATGAGCCAGACGGGCTACGGTAGTAAGGTCGTGAGAGATGATCAATACGGTACAATCTGCGGTGACCTCGCTCAAGAGTTGCAAAATGTCTTCCTTGGTCAAGGCGTCCAGGGAGGATACCGGTTCGTCCAGAATAAGCATCTGGGGATCAGTAATAAGGGCCATGGCCAACAGAGCACGCTGCACTTCTCCCCCGCTCATGGTGTACGGGTAACGAGGGTAATCCTCTTCTCCCAGGCCCACTTCTCTCAGGAGCTCCATAGCGCGTTGGCGAGCTTCTTTCTGACGTCCCGGATACTGCTTTAAGTAGGGTTCTTCCACCTGTTTCCCCAAGGACAAAACCGGGGTAAGCATCTCTCCCGACTGCTGCCTCACCATGGCAAGGGATCCCCCGCGAATACTCTCCCACTCCCGGGAAGATTGGTCAAGCAACTCTTTTCCGTGAAATGTAATGGAGCCTTCCACTTCTCCCGGGGATAGGCCCATGAGGGTCAAGGCCAGGCTGGTCTTTCCTGAGCCGGATTCTCCTACGATTCCCAACTTCTCTCCCGCCTCTATCTGCAGGTTAACCCGGTCCAGCACTTTCATGGGGCCATGATGAGAGGGGAAGGTAACGGTCAGTTCATTAATGGTCAGCATAAGTTTGCCTCCTCATACGGGGATCCAGGGCTGCTTCCAGGGAGTACCCCACCAGGGCAAAGGCGATGATGGTGAGGGAAACCGCCAAACCCGGAGGAAGCAGCCACCACTGCCAGGCGTCGGTAAAGATGAACTCCCGGGCGTAATGGAGCATGAGCCCCCAGCTTTTGGCAGCGGGGTCGAAAACCCCCAGGAATGCCAGTCCCGCTTCCATGAACACGGCACGGCGCACCACCTGGATAAAGTTTACCGCCAGGAGGGGATAGAGCTCCGGGACCAGGTGCCGCCCTACCAGGTAAGTTGTGCCGGCGCCGAATTGCCGGGCAGCGGTAAAATGCGGCTGGTGTTTCAATGAGAGCACCCGGTTCCAGATGATGCGCGTTCCTGGCGGCCACAACAACAAGGAAAATAGCACTATGAGGGTGGTCATTCCCGGCTGAAAGTAGGCAGCTACCAGCAGCGCTACCAGGAATACCGGTATCACCAGCATGACATCCACCAGGCGCAGGACCAGCCGCTCCGACAAGCCTCGGCGTAGTCCCGCCAGCAGGCCCAGCATCAAACTAACCAGGGTGGAAAAAAAGGCGGCGGTTAAGCTCACCAGCAAGGTGGTACGGGTACCGTAGAGGAGCTCGCTGAAGATATCCTGGCCCACATCGTTGGTCCCCAAAGGGTGTTCCCAGGAGGGGGAGCTCAAAGACGGCGCCACGTATTCCCACGGGTTATGGGGAGCTAATAAAGGGGCGCCCAGGGCTACCACTGCCAGCACAGTAATCAGGAGCAGGCCAGTTCTTCCCAGGTTATCTTTTTTTATCTCATCCCAGTAATTAACGTGCATCTTCTTTTAACCTCGGATCCAGTTTTATGGAAATCAGGTCGGCCAGCAAGTTGAACATCAATACGCAGACGGTAATCACCAGCAAACACCCGTGGACCACGGGGTAATCGTGATACTGCAGGGCAAGGAAAAAGAGGTGGCCCATTCCCGGATAGGCGAAAACTACTTCCACGAAGAGGACGCCGGTAAACAATAATCCTACGCTCATGCCCAGGCGGGTTACCACCGGAGGCAGCGCCCCCTTTAACGCGTGCCGGTAGCGGACCAGGCGTTCTTTGATACCTTTGCAGCGGGCGGTAGTAACGTAAGGTTTTTCCATCACCCCTAAAAGGGAGCTGCGCATGAGCAAAAAAGTGCGAGGAAGCTGCACCAGGGTCAAGGTTAAGGCGGGTAAAAAGAGGTGACTTAATATGTCCTGGACCCAGGCCCAACCGGTGTAATCCAAGTGTACGGAAGCTGCCCCGGAAAGGGGGAACCAGCCAGCGTAAAATCCCAGGAACAATAACAGCAGTATCCCCACCAGAAAACCGGGGATGCCGTTCAAGAAGAGGGCTGTTATCAAGGAGGCCCGGTCGAAGAGGCTGCCACGCCGGGAACCGGCTTCCGCCCCCCAGACAATGCCCAGCAGGGCGGAGCATGCCAAGGCCACCCCCGCCAGCAGCAGAGTCCAGGGCAGGGCTCCTGCCAGCACGTGGGATACGGGAGCGTGAAAATAAAAGGAGTAGCCCAAGTCACCCTGAAAAAAATGGAGCAGATAAAGGTAAAATTGCTCCGGGAGGGATCGCTCCAACCCGTAACGCTCCAGGAGGTGGGCCTCCAGCTCCGGGGACATCTCCACCAGGGCGTCGCCGTAGATAGCGGTGATGGGATCCCCAGGCATTAGCCGGGGAAGTATAAAGTTCAGGATAAGGATGATAAGAAAAGCGAGGACGTAATCGCCCAGGCGTTTTTTCATGGTTAATGCTATCTCCCCTGATCGTTTTATTCAATAAAAGCCAGGTAGTTCAAGGGCATGGGTATTCCGGAGCCAAGGCCGTCGCGGGTGAAAAACCAATCTACTTCTCCGTCGTGGCCGTAGTACCAGGTAGGATGGTGTAAGGGATAAGCAGGCAACTCTTCAGCGTGGATGCGCTGGATACGGCAAACAGCTTCTTCCCGTTCCTCCTGGTCTAAAGCTCGTGTCTGCCGGGTAAATTCTTCCCGGAGTTCTTGGTGATCCAGGCGAGCATTATTATGGGGAGATGCTTCTCCTGTCATGAAGCGACGGGTTCCATCGGGATCGCCGCCTACTCCGCCGTGTCCGGAAACAACCAGGTCAAAGTCCCACTCGCGGACGCGTTGGTCTACCACCGAGCTTTCAGCGCTGCGTACGTTAACTTCTAAACCCAATTGCTGGAGCTGCTCGCCCACAATTTCCCCCTCCCGGGCATAATCGGCACGGACCAAAACCTCCAGGCTCAAGACCTCTCCGTGCTGATCGCGTACGGTCCCGTCTTCCAGGGTATAGCCCAGTTCTTTTAGTTTTTCTTGAGCCCGTCCGGGGTCGTATGAGTAATCGGGAAGCTCATCACAGTGCCAGCGACTATCGGGAGAAATCAAGCC
>PWGE01000387.1 GCA_003554345.1 Candidatus Sumerlaeota bacterium
CTTTCACTGACGATCATTGTTGCTAAAAGCTCACGACCGCGTTTACCCGTTCTGGGTTATGTTGAAGAAGAGAAAACGTACCGTGATATACGTCACTATCCTGAAGCTGTTACTTATCCGAACATGGTAATTATTCGTGTGGATGCAAGTCTGTACTTTGCTAATGCCAGTTTTGTGAAAGACCATGTAAGGGAACAGCTTATCCAGAAACCAGAAGCAAAATGGATAGTTCTCGATATGTCAGGAGTCAACGATGTCGATGGGGATGCTGTCTTTACTCTGGGGAATATGGTGGAAGAATATGCTCATCACGCAGTAAAAATTGTGTTTACCGGTATGAAAGCGCAAGTTCGTCAGGTAATAAAAAAAACAGACTGGTACCATACTCAGGATGGGGTCATGGAATATGCCACTCTTGAACAAGCAGTACAGGAAATTCTCTCAGGTTCCGAAGAAAGAAAAAGAGAGCCCTGAAAAATTGATATCATTCTGCATAAAACGCAATAGTACACTTCTCGAAGCTAGCTGCTCTCTTACTATGCCAATTTCCAGTTATTCCTGGATAAAGACAGCAGACCATTCCTCCGAACTTACAGGAAAAGTACAGCATCTATGTATTTCTCTCGCATTGATTAGAAGACAACGTTTCAAAAACAATTAATGATACGTGTGAATATCAGTCAAATTTCTTATCAACACCATCTTTAAAGTACGGCCAGTAATCGTAATTCTCAAGATGAACCAGGTCAAAAATCATCACCCCATCAGTTAATCTTCTGACCATTTCTATTGCCTTCTGAAATTGTTCAGGATCATCCTGGTCTTCGTATTGTTGAACATATAAGCTGCCATAGACCGGAATCACATTCCGGGTAATATCCATCGCCAGCAAAGCTGAACCTTCCACTGAGTACCAATCTTCTCTTCCTTCATACATTGCATCCTCGGTACGTGCCCCTAATTCTTCTTCATCAGCTTCCCTCAATTCCTCGATAGTCACTTCATAAAAGTAATTCCCTACCATTAACCAGTCAAATAATTCCAGAAAAGAAGTCCGGTAATAATAATCAGATGCCCATTCATAATCACGGGCAGGATCATATTCTTTTGCCGCCCAGTTCACACCCAGCTCATAATAGGTAGGATACCAGGCCCCAACATAATTGGCAAAATCTATTTCCGGGTCAATTTCTTTCACCAAACGCCGACTTTCTTCTACAAAGTCTCGTATTATTGAAGCGCGCCATTCAAGCCATTCTTTAAAATAAGGTCCCGGTTTATAATCATACGAGCCGTTTTCCTCTTCCCAGGCGAAGATATCTTCCGGAAAATTATCAAGAATAGGACGAGTCTTCTGGCGGGGCTCCACTAAATATTTTTCGAATTGCTGGTGTGAAAAATCACTAAAATCAGACTCTATACCGTCATATCGACATCGATCAAGGATAATACCATCCGGTTTAAAACGCTCGGTGGCTTCTCTTAATATTTTGAGCTGGTAACGTTGCACTTCTGGTAATGCAGGATTGGTAAAAGCTGCAAAACCTCTTCCAAACTCAGTTGCCGGCACAAATCCTTCAGGAGTATAAAGAAGAGTTTCCCATTCTCTTTTCTCTTCATCTTCGTACAATACACCCATTTCCCGCGTTCTATCGCCTTCAGCAAATATATTGAAGGAGAGATGAAGACTCATGCCACGCTTATGTGCCTGATTCAGGGCAATATTAACAAAATCGAAATCATCTTCCCGTCGAAATCCTTGCCACTCTTTTAGTTGCGGGGCATATTCGCTCTCATACAGCACATATCCGTTAGATCTTTTCACACAAAGTACCAGGTCGGTAACGCCGGTATTCTTTGCCTTATCAAAAATTCTTTCTATTCCTTCTTCCGTCCCTAACCGCTCAAAGTTAGCAGTACCATCAAGCCATAGAATAACCTTCTCTTCCTCAGGTGTAGCACGGTGTTCGACTATTGCACAGCCACTGAAAATAAGCACCAGTATTCCAATACATATCAGGAATCTATACATTGCTTCAAACTCCACTCTTTGTTTATTTTTAATTATACCATAATTGTACAGGACTCTTCCAGAATTGAGAAAAAAACACCCTGTATTTTAAGATAAAAAGCCGGGAACCAGAAAAGACCTAATAAAATGCAGAAGAATAATCATAACTTAAGTGGTAGAAAATAATTTTGCCGATTGTCAACAAGACCTTAAATAATTTCAGTTAAATGAAGAGAACCTTATAGAATATTTCAGTAAGAAAAATTCTCTTCTATTAGTAAGACAGGATAATCTCCTTCGACCAGCCTCCAGGTATCCTGAAAATCCCATTCTTCGTAGGAATCAGGACTTTTCATTTCCTCTGTTAAAAGAGGAATACCCTTATTCTCATCCTCTTGACCGGTAGTCTGTTTGTCATAGTATGAATTCTCAACTTCCCCAAAGTTATTTCCGATAAGTCCACCTACATATTCATCCCCGGTAACCAGCCCACGGGCATAGGACTTTCTAATGATACTGTTTTCATCATTGTATCCTACCAATCCCCCAACTGAATTATGACCTGTGACCTCGCCAGCTGAGAATGTATTGCTTATATTCCCTTCTGCATGGCTAAGCCCCACCAGTCCTCCAACCGCATGAACTTCTCCCTCAATAGCCGAAACATTGACAAGAGAAAAACTTTCAGTGATAATACCATTCCAGTTTCTTCCTACCAGTCCTCCCAATGTCTTTTCCCCCTCCACATTTCCTTCCGTATAGCTTCCAATAATAGTGCCATTATCATGAGTTTGATCATCAACTGATCTTCTGTTTATACCAGCCAGACCACCAACATTCATGCCACCTTTCAACATGGGATGGGCTTTACAATAAGATAATATTCCTTCGTTTAATCCAACAAGTCCTCCTCCTGTATGTTCTTCAAGCGTTATGTTTACTTCAGCCGAACTTCTTCTGATAGCCCCTTCTTTTCTATTTATGCCCACTAATCCACCTACAACCCTTTCACTTTCCGAGATCTGGCCGGTTACATGACAATTTTCAATAGTTCCCGCATTGGATGCCGTTAGTGCGCCCACATTCCATTCACCACCGGATATATGTACGTTTCGTAATTCAATATTTTCCAGTCTACTCCCTGACCCTACACGGGCAATGAGACCGTTGTAACTGAGACCGGGTCTATCAATTCTCAAGTTTTCAATAATATATCCATTTCCATTAAAACTACCGGTAAAAACATCTCTGAAAGCTCCTACAGGTTCCCATCCTTCGTCATCCAGGTATGGTTTGAGGTCAATATCTGAAATCTGCTCGAAATGGGCATCCAGATAATTCCTGACCATATCAAGTTGCTGTGCAGTTTCGATGAGATAGGGAGAATCTTCGGTACCCTCCCCTCCGGCAAAATCTTGCGCACCAGCAATTCCCTCCATAAGGAAGAAAAAACAAAAAAATACAATACATAAAAGAGATACTTTTTTCATCGTTTTATCCTTTTCTTTTGTTACAGGCTTCTATTCCTGCATCACTATTATAATTTGAATCCATCCTATTTGTCAAGTTTAACCCAAAAAACTCAATTTTCTTTTATTAAAATTATACATGAGATTAAAGAAATAACTTTTACCATTATTAACATGCATACCTGAAAGACAGTTTTATTTTAAATGCATCATTCTTCCCCTAAAAAAACACCTGAATTTGTTTCTGCAGAGAGATAAAACTATCCTGGACATGTGCAGGCCTGATTAATCAGTGAAAAACTTTGTTTTCAGACAAACATTCAGGCTGCAATAGGACACACTACAGGCTTGACCGAAAAAAATACATTTTTTGAAGACTGGTCAGATATCTTAAAATGAAGCAGTGATCTTTCCTACCATGAAAAAATATAAGTGAAGTAAAAATGATTCTTTTTCTTAAGAGCTTTTTCATGCCAGCGCGAGGGCTGGTGCCACCAAGCATGAAAATATATATGTTACTGAAGATACCGATCCCGCCATAGGCGGACTGTAAGTCGGGGACCGGCGCTCCCAGGGAAGTAGCAAGCCAATGGTGAAGTGCAAGTTTTTTAGCAACGGGTACTATATTTTGTAGAGTTCTATTTTCAGATAAGAATAAACCACGACAAAATGATACTATTCTGTTTCCAGGATCTGATAACATTATCTTTTCTCTGTCACCCTGTATTACCCTGTCAATCCTTGTTAAAGCTCTTTTTTCGGATCTGATGAGATTATTTTTTTCTGATATCCTGCATATCCTGTCCATCGATGCAAATTATCTGGTTTCTTATTCTCTCTGGACTTATCTTGATTTCATCCCCGTATCATCGATGTAAAACATCTTTTCCAGAGTTTTATTTTCAGAGGAGTTATTCACGCTGATGCAGACATCAGCGCCACCAATCATGAA
>PWGE01000197.1 GCA_003554345.1 Candidatus Sumerlaeota bacterium
TCCGTTAAATATAATTTTATAAATCTGCTTTGTTACGTCCGCCGCCCTCTACGTTTTTTCGTTCTCAGTCTCCCATTCAGTTACCTCCTAAAATATTGTTAAGGAATGAAAGAATGGAGTGGAATAGCAGTTATGTTTTAATGACTGACACCTGGAAAGGAAGCCTAAGGTTGTACACAGAGATGTCGTTGCCGGATTTTATCTTTCTCAATTACCGTAATTTTTCTTGTAAAAGATACTTTTTTTAATATTTGCAGTAATATTTCAGCAGGCTCTGAAGGTTTTAAGGGTGAAAAACGAAAGAATATTATTCCTTCTGGAATTGCAGATTTATGACGATAGATTAATTATCCATAGTCTCTGTCAAAAGTTAAAATGATCAACCTGTTTTCACATGCATATTGTAAAACTACAGCATCTTTTGAACCAGCTATTATTTCAGAGACACTGTAAACAGGATATCCTGCCTCTCGAATGAGAAAAATACTTTTGAGTGGAATATTCTCATTGGCAAGAAAAGATATTCTATGCTCAGGGCAATCCATAGAGGACTTCTGCATGCATGCATTCTGCAGCAAAAGCAAATACAGCCCGAATTTTTTCTCTGGATAAAACCGGATAATTGACGAGAACCTGTTCTTCTGTCCAACCCTCAGCAAACAACCCTAAAATAAACTCTACAGAAAGACGCGTTCCCTTAACAATGGGTTTTCCCAATAATATATCAGTGTCCGACACAATATGATCTCGCCAATTAATACCTTCCATTGATAACCCTCCATGGTTGCATTAATTATAATAGCATGAGGTTCTATAAAGTAAAATATATCAAATTTAGTAGTAATCAGTAGTCAGTATTCAGTAATCAATATTCAGTAAAACAGGAAAAAAAGAAAAAAAGTTTAATATCCTTTTTGACGTATAAAAATTT
Organism: Candidatus Sumerlaeota bacterium; assembly: GCA_003554345.1. Classification (GTDB taxonomy): domain Bacteria; phylum Sumerlaeota; class T1SED10-198M; order T1SED10-198M; family T1SED10-198M; genus T1SED10-198M. The sequence goes on from PWGE01000197.1 coordinate 932, forward strand.
ATCACCGTGAGCTCCGTGAGAAAACTTCTTTTTCCATATTTCCTGAAAGTCCGCCAAAGGTAGATCTGCAAGCCTGGTGGGCGTCATACTTTTCTTCTTCTCTGTAATCTCCCATTCTGACTATCAAAGTTGCATCTATTAACTATTCTTTATCACTTATTCCTTATTACTTATTCCTTATTACCTAACATCCCCTACTCATACCACCGCCATCCTTCTACGGCGGTATATCTCTCTCCCGTTACCATTATCTCATCCAGCCGCAGTTCATCACGTCTTCCATGTTCCTCTGTCAGCCTCTCTCCCGTATAATAATACTTCCACCTCAGCTGGACATACGGCTCTTTCTCTGCCTCTTCCGGCAGCTGCACCGGCTCCATTATCTCCGTATGACCTGCCTGCGCGCTGCGGCGGTATTCCACTACGTTACCGAGTTCATCCTTCACGTCCTGAAACTCGCCTTCCCGTCCCACACGATACTGCAGGCGCATGTAATACACACGGCTGTTGGGAGTGACCGTGCCTCCCTTCCAGCTCACCTCAATATTCTCCATCCCGCTCGTATCAAGCGCCAGCACCGCCGCTCCCAGGTCGCGTCCTCTGCCCGTATTGATAAACGATACGCCCTGTTCGCGCAGTCCATTGACACGCGTGCGGCCCGTCAGGTGGTAGGGATAGCCCTCCTTATCCTCATCATCCGCATGATACTGGTCGGCATACACATAATACGGCATCGTCGGCTCATCCTCCAGCTTCGGATCATCCTGCTCCGACTGCAGAAACAGCATGTTCTCCGGATAACTGCCTCCCGCATTATACGGACTCCAGTACTCAAACCGGTAATCCTCCTCTTTCAGCGTATGAGGCGCAGGGTCAAGCACCTGAAAGTCCACCTCTTCTATGTAAAAATAGCGCGGCAGTAAAGGCGTATAGTCCCACAGCTTTTCATTACCAGCCAGGTACAGGTAACTGCCCTCTCCCTGCAGGGACGCCTGCAGGCGCAGGGGCGCGGCATCCTCTACCCTGTTATCACGCAGGTCGATACCCCGCAGGCTGGCTACATGCCACAGCGGCGTCAAATCTTTAATATCGTTTCCTTTAAGAATCAGCTCTTCCAGCTGAGGCAGTTCTTGCAGAGGCGAGAGGTCGCTTATCCGGTTCTCTGACAGATCCAGCCGGCGCAGGCGGCTGAGTCCGGAGAGCACCGATAGTTTCAGTTCCGCCAGCTCCTCATCTCCCAGGTCATTTGCCTGCAGGCTCAGCTCCTGCAGGTTTGCGGCATAGTGCAATCCTTCCAGGCTGCGCACCGTTCGATCTGACAGATCAAGAGCGGCTATACTCTCCAACTCGCCCTGGTAGAGGTCTCCTTGAGGTTTATTCAGAGCCTCGCGGACCTCTTCTTCCAGGGCTTGATCTGGAAAAGCTACTACCTTACCAGTAGGAGGTGGCTCCAGTGTAAAATCGACATACTTAATATCCATCACATAATGTTCAATAGGATAATAATCTGAGCGCTGGAGAGGATTGCCCTCCACGTACAAACGCTCCGTGAGATGCTCCAGTTCCGCCAGGGGTGACAGATCACTGATATTGTTATTGCGGACATTGAGATTTTGCAGGTTCTCAAGATATGCCAGCGCCGAGATATCTTCAATATCATTATCGCGCATGGACAGAAACTCCAGCCGGGTTAATTTTCTTATGGGAGAAGTCTCTCCCAGGTACGTCAGCTCATTGCCCCGTATGTTCAGATACCACAGATGCTCCATATCCGCCAGCAGTTCCAGGTTCATCTCCTCGAAGTACGCATCGGTAAGACCGTTATCGCGGATATTAAGCTCCTCCAGGTTCGCCGCATATTGCAGTCCTTCCAGATCCCGAATGGCATAATCGCGCACATCCAGTTCTGTCAGCTCTTTCATGTCGCTCTGCAGAAGAGGCTCATCCATATCCTTATCCAGCATCTGGTATATCTCATAGCGCAGATGATCATCGGGAACTTCCACCTTCGGATCGTCGGTGTTTTCCTCGAAGATAGCCTTGATTTCTCTATCCTCTTCCAATTCCAGCGTTACTTCTGATTCTTCCGAGTCAATGCCTTCCCACTGCTTAAGGCGATAGCCGGGATACGCTACTGCCTCAACTTCCACAGGCACTCCCTGAAAGTAGATGCCGCTCCAGGGATAAACCTCGTTTTCTATGCCCACGGTATCAGGATGAATATCTATGGTATTCAGGCGAATATAGCCTTTGTCTGCAGCGTTAACATTAAGAGTGACTTCAGCTTCTCCTTCAATACCTTCATTATAAAACTCATTGAAATTGTCAATTATCTGCTGTCGCTGGTACGAAGGACGCTCATCAGCAAGGTCTTGCCATCGGTTTAACGGCGAATGTCTTATCACACTCTGACCCCACCGACGAACATGTTCATTAATCTCCCCGGCTAATGGACGATATTCATCTTCAACAGTACTCTTTATCCTCGATGGTTGAAGGGTCGTATTCATATGGTCGGCAAAACGATTTATAAAACGATATCTAAAGACATCACTCTCCAGCATATTCCGGAAAAGTTCTGTCAGATAAGGCCTCCCGAAAGCCCAGTCTTCTCCACCCCCTTCAGGATGCATGGCATTTTCCAGTAAATCCAGGGAAAATGGACGAAAAGTAGACTCATCAAAATCCCACACCAACAATCTCCATTTCCCATCATGGTATGGCTTGTCAGAGGTTTCCCTCACCCGCCAGAAACGAAAATGCCTTCTGCCAAACCAATCAATATTAATCAAATAGATAAAAGAAACATAATAATCAATATAACTATCCACGCATAACATTTCTTTTATTTGCCTGTAATTGTCTTTTTTACTTAAATCCTTTTCAAGGGCAAAACGATGAAAATCATTATAGAATGCTACATCTTCTGGTTTACCTGCTTCCAGATCTTCCGTATCAGGAGAAAGCTCCCTGGTAGGAGAATCAAGGATAATCACATTCTCAGGATCCGTATTATAATTATATGCCAGGTGGTACTCATCAAGCCTGTCCCGGGCATTAATCATACCCCAGTACTCACCGTTTATAAAATGAATAAAACGACGGGTACGCTGGGTTCCCACTTTACTGTGCTTCATAATTTCATGAGCAACCACATCATTAATATACTCATATCTATCGCCACCCTGTCGAAAAAGGATTCTCCGAAATTTTTCCAGCGGCTCTTCCGTTCCCAATTCTGTAGCACCAGGAAAAAAGGAATATTTCATATTATCATGCTCATCATAATCATCCCGGGCATACAAACGAAATGCTTTCTGGCGAATGGTTCTTCCCAACCCACCATGAATCCGCATTCCTGTATTTTGGGAAAAGGAACGTTTGCCGTTTTTTTCAAAAACTTCCATAGATACTCGTCGATCCCAGGCTCTTCCTCGTTGAGCAAAATTAGCATGATAGCGCCCAGGATAAGAGTGTTCAGAACCTCCGCCCGCAAA
>PWGE01000225.1 GCA_003554345.1 Candidatus Sumerlaeota bacterium
CTTTAGCTAATTTTCGGACACGAAATATTGCGCCTTTTGCTAATGTTATCTACCAGATAACAGATGATGTGAGCTGTGGACTGGAAGTTACACGATATCAAACCAGTTATTATGATCTTGATGATGGAAAGGCAACCCGATTGATCTTTTCCATGCAGTACAACTTTTAAGGTTTATTCTTACGTATAAATGCAGGAGAGCAGGAATAACCTCTGCTTTCCTGCGTTTTTTATTTGCCTTAATGTGATACAATCTTGTTAAAATGATTTAAAAAGCATGATATATTGATTGTTATGGCAGAAAATATTATCAATGAAAAAAGAAAAACCGATATTAATCAACTTATAGATCCCCTTCCTCTCCTGGAGTTTATCGACTATTACTATGATAAAGTGCAGGTTGAGGATAACTGTGTTCGGGGTTTCTGTCCTGTTCATAAAGAAATCAATATACGCACTCTTAAGATTGACCTGAAAGAAAAAACTTTTAAATGTTCTTTCCTTGCCTGCCCTGGAAATAAAGGCGGTAACTTACTGGATTTGCTTTGCCTGAGTCTGGACATATCAGAAACAGAAGCTCTTCGAATTCTATCTGATTCCCTGGGTGTGCCGGTAGAATTTGACACCTTATTCCCTGATGAGGAAGAGTTTTTTCGCCAGTTTGAGCAAAAGAGTGCAGAGGGAGGGGAAGAAGAAATACAATACTTGCTTGAAAATTACCGGCAAACCGATTCCTATAAGAAAAGTGACAATAAGAAACGTCTTTTAGAACTTATCCCGGATGAAAGAGAATTTTCTCCTGCCAGGATGGTGTTTTCCGATATGTGGGAGTCTCTTGTAGAGGAGAAAAACTTTACCGACCTTCTCAATTTAGCTGAAAAATATTCACATCTGCTGGAGTCAGAAGAACAGTTTGACATGATATGTCATTACCTGGAAAAGGAGAACAGGAAAAGAGATCTTCTTACCTGGTATAAACGAAAAGTTCGATGGATTAAAGAATATAAAGGAGAAAACAAGCAGTACTTTGAGACGCTGGAAAAGATTTTTTCATCTGACCGCACCTTTCTGGATTTTGGAGAGGGCTTCTCACTCCTTAATTACTATGCCACCCGTAAGAAAATACCCTTAAAAAAAGTCAGAGAATTAGGGGGTTTTTTGTTAAAGCAGGGTGGTGAACTTCAGGATAAGCAAAGGATAAATGATATTCAAAATCTTTTAATAAAGCTTCAAATTATTTCTCCTATCGAAAAACTTTCCCGTATTCAGGAAGAGTTGAAAAAAGCTCCTGCCTCAACCTTCCCTGAGTTGGAATTAATATTAAACAGCATTACTGAAGAAAAAGAGAAAAAGAAGATGGGAGAATTTCTCAGGAAAAATATTAATTTGCTGGTTGAAGAAGCACCGTCTTCTCTTGTTATAGCAGCTGTGAATGTTTTAGTAGAAAGTGGCATTCTGGATTCTGCGAAGCTCAGAAAAAAAATCTTATCTTCTCTTCAAAAACGCTCCTCTGAAAATGCATTCAGTGAAAAGGATTATATCTTTCTCATGGAACGTTTACTGTCTGGGACGGGCGGGAAAGAGAAGATAGATTTTCTTTTCAGACTTTTTGATTATTTCGTTTCTTTAGAAAAATTGGAAAAAATGCAGAAAGTGGCTGCCGACTTGTTTTCTCTTTGTGATTTTAGCGCTCCCCAAAAATGGGTGGAAGTTTGGAGAAAAATAGCCCGGCAGAGCAATAGTTCTGCACATTATGAATGGCTTTATCAGAAAACCATTCAGTATTTTCCTGATGAATGGAAAGCTCGTTTGCTTGCTGAGTTGATAGAATGTCTTCCTTCTACCAGGGAAATGAATCCTCTGCGGTTGGATATTCTTGAGAAATTGTTGCTGGATTATCATCAAAAGAGTACAACCCTTTTTATACAGTACCTGGAACTTCTTCTTGCCGGAGAGGGAAGGCGGCAAGCAGCTTTTCCCCAGACTAATTTTTTCTCTTATTACAGCGAATACCGGAAGTCTTCGGAATTCAAAGAGACATTTATTACATTCTATCGCCGAAAAGACCAGGAGTGGCAGGCTGACATAGCCCGTGAGTTGGTTTTGTTGCTGGAAAAGCAGGGAAAGAGTGATGATGCCCGGTTCTGGTTAGAACAATACCTGTGGATAGCAGAACCAGAAGAAGAGCCCTTTTTCTACATCGATAAAGCCTCTGACCTGTTTCAGTATGCCTTTGACCGGCAGATATTTGAAAAAACTCTGAGCAAATTACAGACATTAACCGATTCTTCTCACTTTGCACGCTTTGTTAAAAAGGGTTATGAGTATTATCTGGCCGAGGATGCATGGCAGGAAGTGAAGAGGATTTTCGAGAAACATGGAAGGTATCTCTTTTTAACCTTTTCGGATTTTAAAAAGTTACTGCAAAAAGCCAGGGATAAAAAAGATGCAGAATTTTTTCTGCGTATATGGGATAAGTATTTTCGCACATTTGTACAGGAGATTCCTTCTCTCCCGGCGAAAACAATGTCTTTTTATCTTCAAAGTATCCAGCCCGGCCAGCTGGCATCGTTACTGGAGATACTGGTGGAAAACAATCTCTCAAAAGAGATTGAAAAAATACTTTCTTTGCTGTTAGAAATTGATTCCTCTCTTATGTTGGAAAAAGCAATGAAAGTGGTTCCCTGTTCCCTGTGGAATAAAAAGACTGAACAGTTTTATGTCGATAAACTGCTGGCTCATAAGAAGACCACGGTCGTTTTAAGTTACTATAATCGTAAGGTGAATCATCTCATGGAAAGCAGACAACTTGATGAAGCACGGGAATATTATGAAAAGATTCAGCAATTAGCTCCACAGGATGTTACATCTCTTGAGAAAAATGCAGAGTTAGAAGAAAAGATAGGAAATATCAAAAAGGCTCGACAACAATATGAGCAGATGTATGAGATATATCTTGAGAAAGACAGCCCCTCTGATGCTATGGGAGTCCTTATCAAAATGCAGGAGTTGTTCCCGGAAGATGTTACTATTCTGGAAAGAAAAATGCAAATTGCAGACCATCAGAATGACAGGCAAACAATTCTGGAAACATATCGTGAACTGGCCACCTGTCATGAAAAAGAGAACCGCATATCGCAGGCGAGAGATTTATACCTTTCTCTTTATGAGCGTTTTTCTCCACCACCTCTTTATGTATTGAAAAAATTATATAAGTTTGCGCTATTGGGAAAACAAGGTGATGAGGCACATCGTTTTTTGCGTGAAATTCTGGCACAGATAGCCGGGGAATCTTCACAGGCTACTCTGGTGAAGTATATTCGACCACTTCTTTCTTTGAAAACAGATGATATTGAGCTATTGAAAATGTATACAGAGAGTTTACTGGCTACCGGGAAAAAACAGGAAGCCTATAAATACTTAAAGAAAGCGGCAGAAATTAAACTCAAAGAGGGCAATATCCCGGAAGCAATAGTTTTTTATGAAAAGACCCTTGATATCAAACCATCTTCTATAAACATTTATGTGCAATTGGGAGAACTCTACCATAAGAAGGGAATGTCTGATAAATCCTTGCACCATTACTACGAAGCAGCCCGAATAAGTTATGATAACAAAAGAATTGCTGATTCCATTAATATCCTGAAAAAAGCACTTGAAGAGAATCCTTTTGACCTCAAATGTGCCGAATTCATGGCTGATTTATATAAAAAATCCGAAAAACCTGCGCAAGCCCTTCCCCTGTATATAGCAATTGCTCAGCACTATGAAGGTGACGAAAATTATGAGGAGGCTTTTTCTTATTATCGACAAGCCATAGAAGTTAAGCCACAGCAGGTTGATTTGCGAATGAAGGCTCTTGCCTGTGTTCCGGAAGATTACAGTAAAGAGAAAAAAAGACAGTTGTATCGTGATACTTTATTTCTGCTATGTAAGAAAAAAGAAGTTTCCTTGTTGCAGGAATTGCATGAGCGAATTAATGATGCATTTGGCATGGACGGTGAGGCGTGGGAAGAACTTTTTAAGATCTATACAGAGGAACAGCTGGCAGAACCTTCTCAAAAAGTTTTAAGTGATCTTCTTGCTTTTTACAAGAAAATTGCAGATGAAGAATCGCTCCTGAAGCAGGTAGAACATTACTTGCAGGTATTCCCGCCATTTCCCGGGATTTTTCAATCTTACTTGCCTGCTTTATACAAAAAAGCGCCTGAAAGATTTTTTGAGAATTTCCCTGATTGGGCTCAAAAATATGGCACCATGAAAGAATTCAAAGATGACTTTTTGAAAACCCTGCAGGGGCTTTTGAAGGAAAATCCCGCAGATTATCTTCTTCTGGAAGAAGGAATCAGGTATTTTTCGCAGATTGGGGAGCAGAAGATCGGGTGGGAGCATTTTC
>PWGE01000182.1 GCA_003554345.1 Candidatus Sumerlaeota bacterium
AGGATCCATTAGTTATTTCCCTCCGTTTTTTTTTCTCCAACCACAGATAAATGTAACATTCGTATAGTTCTCAGCAAAAGTACAAAACCCAGCATAATAATGCCGAATGCCACCAAAAAGTAGAAGGGATGGATGGGTATATGAAGATGAGCAGTACGCAAACCCCTATCCATCATACGATTCGACTGCCTGATTGCTTCACGACCGATGGCAAATATAAATGCTGTTGCTATCAGGTTAGATAAAGTGTCAATTATATTTTGTATTCTTGCGGGAAATTGTTCAACTATGACATCCACTGAAACATGGCCTTTTTTCATGGCACAATAGGCTACTCCCAGAGATAAAAGAAGAGCGCCCAGCAGCTCTACTATTTCATAGGTGCCAGGTATTGGTTTCCACCAGATTCTTATAAGGACATTAGAGACAATAATAAGCATTGTGAGAAAAAGAGCCAGTTGAGCTGTTTTTGCAAAGATGTCAGCCAGCACCTCTATAAATTTATCAAGAAATCGAAACACAAAGAAACCTCCTCTATAGGTTTTTGTTGATTTATAAGGCATTTTTGGGTTAGGAGTTAAAAGTCACGATATTCTTCAGAAAACTTCTCATCCAACAGCTGAATTATCTCAACAGCTTCTCCTGCAGGTAAATTGTCTTCTTCAGTTTTGTGTATCCAATCCTCCACGATTGTTGAAAGGCGGTTCAACCATCTCTTTTCTTCATCCTCAGAAAGTTCGATAATGTCCAAATCATGTTCATCCACCGCTAATTGCAATCCCGCTCTTGTATGTTGTGTTAATAATTCTCCATAAGCTTTAACTGATTCTTCGTTCACTTCATTGAAAACTTCCTGTATATCAGGGGGTAAGGAATTCCAGGTATCTTTATTCATTATCTTTACAAAGACAACATTATAGAGAAAAGGAGTTTTTGTCAGATAATTTACCACTTCGGAAAGGCGGAAAGCTGAGAGCACCTCATTGGGTGCCAGTAAACCCTGTACAATTCGTTGATCCAGTGCCAGATACGCTTCTGACATGGGCATCGATACCGGTGTTGCTCCAAGTATTTCCAGGGATGCAACAGTACCTCCAACAGATCTGATGGTTTTCCCTTCCATGTCTTCCAGGTTTTTGATGGGATCGGTGGTCATAAGGTTGCCGGGACCTGTGGCAAAAAAGAATAAAACTTTTACCTCTTCAAATTCATCTATTCCCAGTTCTTCTTTTATCTTTCTATAACCTTCCTGTACAGTCATGGAAGCTACCAGAGCGTTATCATTGTGGTAACCGGGAAGCTCAAAAGCTGCAAAGAGAGGGAAAATGCCTGGAGTGTAGGCAGGACACGTAGATCCTATATCTGCTACTCCTGTCGTTACTCCTTCATAAATTTCCCGTGCTCCTAACAAAGCCTCTCCCGCATGAAGATCAATTTTTACCTGTCCACCGGACCGCGTCTCTATTTTTTCAATCCACTCTGCATGTCCTTCTGCAACCTGAAAAGCAGAAGAGGGCCAGAAAGTGGCCATCTGTAAATGATAGACTTCTTCCTCCTCTTCAGACATTTCTGGTGCATCCTGGGGACTGCAATTCCAAAAAAGAAAGCTGACAGAGATACATAAAATGAATACTGAAACAGGATTCTTAAACTTCATCTTGACACCTCTTTTATTATGTTACTTCCCGGTACAGGGTAAAAGACAATTATTGTTCGCTTTCCTGTGTATGTGTACTTTTATAGTCTCCGTATTCTACAGAATATTTTTCATCCAGTTCCCGTGCTATTTCTAAAACTTTCTTTCCCGGTAATCCCCGTGATTCCATTTCTTCAACCCATGTTTCAGATTGAGGTTCGATTTTCTCTAACCATCTGTTTAGTTCTTCATCTGAAAGTTGTATAACCTCCAGATTAAACTCTTCTATTCCATAATTGAGACCTTCCAGACGGTAGTCTTCTCTCAGTTGACCATAAGAAAAAGCAAACTCCCTGTTAACTTCTTCAAAGATTTCCTGAATATCTGAAGGAAGTGCATTCCAGGTATCTTGATTCATTATTTTCATAAAAACAACATTATAAAGAAAAGGAGTTTCAGTAAGGTAATTGACTACCTCCGCCAATCTGAACCCCTTTAATACATCTGTAGGAGCCACTATTCCCTGGACAATGCGCTGGTCCAGTGCAAGATAGGATTCAGACATCGGCATAGAGACCGGCGTTGCTCCCAGGCTTTCTACTGCAGGAACAACCCCACCTACAGTCCGTAAAGTCTTTCCCTCAAGGTCCTCAAGGTTATGAACAGGTTCCCGCGTGATTAAATCACCAGGTCCTGTTGCCCAGAAGAATAATGGCTTCACATCCTCATATTCGTCTATATCAAGTTCTTCTTTGATTCTTTGATATCCTTCCTGTGCTGTAACGGAAGCTACTAAGGCATTATCATTGTTGAAACCGGGGAGTTCAAAAGCTGCTGTTAAAGGAAATAATCCAGGAGTATAGGCAGGACAGGTAGTGCCAATATCAGCAACTCCTGTAACAACTCCTTCGTATATTTCACTTGCTCCCAATAAGGCTTCCCCGGCGTGTAGACTGATGCGAACCCTTCCATCAGTGCGTTTTTCAATTTCTTCGATCCACTTTTCATGTCCTTCTACTACTTGAAAATCATTACTTGGCCAGAAAGTGGCCATCTGTAAATGAAATGTTTCTTGTGAAATGGTGCTTTCTGTGTCTTCTTCATCGACAGGTCTGCACCCGGTGATTCCTGAGGAAATGAGAAAGACCGGGATGATTGCTATTGCGAAAAAAAAACTTTTCATGACTACCCCCTTCGATTGACATTGCAATAACTTATATAAAAATTCTTTACTGTTTCTAATCTCTCTCTTTATTTTTTGATACCGTTTAATTGAATCATAAATTTATAGCTTTACCATATAATATTACAACGGGAAAATTAACCCGTTAATCTCTTAATTATCAACGCGAAAAACTATATAAATAAAAACAGATCGGTTATAAACCGGGAAAGATTTCCCATTACAATGAATTTATCTGGCTTCTGATTAAAGATTTATATTATCAGTCATTTGTCTGACACTTTTATTTGAAATTTATGAAAAAGATGTTAATTAGCTCTTGACACTCTCAATAGATGGTCTAAAATTAGATTGTATAGAAAGAAAGAATGCTGATTAGAAGGTGAGATGGAAAATAAACCATGAAAATAAAGAATATAACTTTAAATCTACATATTATACTTTCAATCCTTATATGTGTTGTGGGCGTAGGTTTTGTTCATGGCAATGTGAATCGAACCCGTATCTATGATGAAAATGACAATCTTGTACGAGAGGAATTAACAGAGAGCGGAAGAAATGGGAATGTGCAAACATTTCGACGTTTAACACATCATTACCGGGGAGGAAGAATAAACCGTACAGAATCTTATCTGCGTACTATTGAAAACACCTCCGGCTATTCCCTGAGAGAAGAAATATTTGGTACCATAGATAAAGCAGGAGATAAAGAAATCGATAGGATACGGCGAAATAAACAGGTCACTGAATCAATACCTGGTGGTGAAGAAGAAACCACTATTGATGAGGATATGGATGGCGACAATAATTATAGAAGTTATCAGAAGCAGGTTGAAAGAAATACGGAGCGGATAAATGAAGATGGACGTCCGGTTCAGGTCTATGAGAGACTGCGTTTTGATAGAGAAGGTAATAAAACGCACCACTATGAACGAAAAAATATGTCGTACGAAAATCAGCGTGGTATTCAGGTCAATCAGGTAGTAGAAAATAACTATGATAGAGAAGGAAACCTGGATAACATGAAAATCACCCGTCGCTTTGAGGAAGACGGAGTGAATCATGAAAAAGTGGAACATTCTCATTTTGATAACGGAGGAAGTATAGAGAGTCGAGAGGTGGTTGAAACTGAGCGATGGCGGGAAGGATCCAATGAATGGAAAGAGGTTAGAACAACACGAAACTACGAGGGCCGTGACCGGTTCTTAAACGAAACCCGGCAAGAAAAAAACACTATTTCCCGTAGTGATGTATACAAAGAAATTGTTCGAGTGATCAGAAAGGACCAACACGGTTCTATTGTGGAAGAAACTAAAAATGAAGAGATAGTTGAGAAAGAACCCGTTAGTGGCTACGATTCAGGAACAAGAACGGTAACAGTTAATAAGACATATGATGGAAGAGGAAGAGAACAGTCTCGCGAAAAAGTGATAGAAGAAGACTTAGAGCGACATCTGGGGGATCGTAACGAAGAAATTTACCGACGTAAAGTATTAGATGAGAATGAAAATGTTCAGGAAGAGCGTGAAGATAAGACGATTAATTACCATTCCGGAGAG
>PWGE01000236.1 GCA_003554345.1 Candidatus Sumerlaeota bacterium
GAACCGGAAAGACGTTAATGGGTGAAGAGAGTCCCCATCTTTCCATTACCAAAATTGCACGTGCCATGGGGTTTGATTTTGCCCGGGAAGTGGATCCGTTCCATTTCAAGGAATTAAAAGAAACCATTACCTCGGCATTATCTTATGACGGACCTTCTCTTATTGTGGCCAAAAAACCATGTGTTCTCCTCTTTAAACAGGATTACACGCACTATTATTATATCGAACAGGACGACTGCAAAAAGTGTAAAATCTGCCTGAAACTCGGGTGCCCTTCGATCGAAAAAAGGGAAACAGAAGACGGTTCTCTCTCTGTTACCATTAACACCTTTTTATGCAACAGCTGTGGTCTGTGTAAAAATCAATGTCCTTTTGGGGCTATACATTTTCACCAGGAAACATGAAAACAAGTGCACTATACCCCGGTTCTTTTGATTGTTTTACTTATGGTCACCTTGATATAATCAAGCGTGCCCTTAAGGTGTTTGACAATCTTATTGTAGGAGTGGCTGTCAATCCCCACAAGACAACTCTATTTAGCAGGGAAGAACGTGTTTCTTTAATCAGGGAAGTTTTAAAAGATACACCACGTGTCGAAGTTATTTCATTTTCCGGTTTGACCATACAAAAAGCCACTGCTTTAAAGGTGAATGCCATTGTCAGAGGACTGAGAATGGCTTCTGACTTCGAATTCGAGTTTCAAATGGCACTGATGAATAGAAGCATGAACAAGCATATTGAGTCTATTTATTTCCCGGCTGATGAAAAATATCTTTACCTGAGCAGTCACCTGGTACGAGAGATCTCAATGATGGGTGGCTCTGTGAGTGCCTATCTTCCACCTGTAGTGGAAAAAGCTCTTATACGTAAAATCAAACAACAGAGGGGAGAAGACCTATGAAAACAAAACATGTATATCTGGTACCTTTTTTGATTCTTTTTCTGTGCTTTGGCCTGGTTGCTGGAGAACAGGAAGAAACCAGAGAAGAAGAGATAGAAACCCGACGGGGCATCCCGGTCGGAATTTCAGGAAGGAGTTATGGAGAACGCGCCATGTCAAACTTAGTGGAACACATTTTAGGAACGGATGAAAAAGCCAATCCTGAGAGACTGGAAGAATATCTGGAACGACTGGAAAACAGGATGATTACAGAAGGAAATTTTATCCCTTATGAAGTACAGGCTCAGCTGGATGATGAAGAAGAAAAAATAACCCTGGATGGACATGCCGGTCATCCCTATCTGCTGGATATCCCCGGTATCGTTCTCGGGAAAATGGGCTTCGAGGTGGATAACAACATGCAGTTATTGCCTGATAAGGAAAGTCTGGGCGATAAGTTATTTGCTGTTCAGAAAACGTCGGAAGCCTATGTGCGTAAAAACCCGGACAACTCTTCAGAAGTGGTCACGCAGGGTTTATACGGTCATCACTACTTTTTGCTTAAAAAAAATGGGGATTTCTATTACGTCCATGCCGATGAAGGATATCTTGGCTATATTCACAAAGACAATCTTTCAGAACTTGATGAAAGTTCATTCACAGAGTATTTAAACAGTCCCAAAGTTTTTCTGCTCGATGAAATTTTGATAGGTGAACGCAAATTTTCGGCAGGTTCTCTGATGCGGCATGTAGACAGTGAGAATAACATGCTCAAGGTCAAAATGGTGGATGAAAACGAAATTGTCATTCCAGAGGAAGTGGCTCTACCTCCGCTTGACGGGAGAGAACAAACCCTGCAGGATATGCTGGACTTTGCCCGCACATACAAAGGAACGAGTTACGATTGGGGTGGCAAATCGTGCGACGGCCTGGACTGTTCGGGTTTTACACAGATGGTATTCCGCTCCATCGGCGTTCAACTCCCCCGCGACTCTTACATGCAGTTCAATGTAGGACAATTAGTAGCCACTCCCTGGTACCAGGAAGCATTGGAGCCCGGCGATACCATGTTTTTCGTCTCTCCCAATACCGGTAGAATTGTTCATGTTGCGATAAGTACTGGAAACCTGCGGTATATCCATGCTGAAGAGCCTGTAGTGACCATAAACTCTCTCGACCCGGAAGATGACGATTATGTAGACAGACGAAAAGAGTCATTTTTCTATGGCAAACGTCCCTATGTCCGTTAAAGAAAAAAAAGCACTCGTTACCGGCGGAGCGGGTTTTATAGGCAGCCATATTGTACAATTGCTCATAAAACACGGTTTTTACGTGTATATCATCGACAATCTGTCTACCGGAAAAAAAATAAACCTGGGCCATCTTCCCTCTGATACATATCAGCTGATTGAAGGAAGTGTCACCAATACCGAACTCATTGATTACCTGGTCCAACAGGTAGGATATGTCTTTCATTTAGCTGCCTATATTTCCGTTCCTGGTTCTTTTTCCCATCCCCTTGTAAACAACGAAACAAATGTGTCGGGAACCCTTAACATCTTTCATGCCTGCCTCAGACACAAGGTAAAAAAAGTCGTTTTTTCCTCAAGCTGTGCAGTATATAAAGATGACCCCATGGGTGATCCCTGTAAAAATGAAAGATCGCCACGCAAACCAGTGTCTCCTTACGGTCTCAGTAAAAAATATGGTGAAGATTATGGCAAACTCCTCAATGAAACCATGGCTTTGCCGGTCATGATATTAAGATATTTCAATGTATATGGGCCCAGACAGGACCATAAAAGCCCTTATGCTGCAGCTATACCCATCTTTTTCCAGCAACTCATCAATAAAGAACCGATTACCATCTATGGAGACGGCAAACAAACACGTGATTTTATTTCCGTAAAAGATGTCGCCGAAGCAAATCTGTGGGCGGCTATCAGTAAGCGTAGAACAGGCCTTTATAATGTGGGCACCGGCACTTCTATCTCTATCAATGATCTCGTAAAAAAAATCTTTAAAATCACCGGGAAAAAGGTTCCTGTCAAATTTGAGCCTCCACGTGCCGCAGAAATCAAGCATATTTATGCCGACATCGGGCATATAAACCACGATCTCAATTTCTCCCCATCTTTTACCATAGAGGAGGGACTCAAACAACTCTATAAATGGTACACTTCCTGATTATTCTTTTTTTATTAACCTCTTCAGCAGGTATTTATACCCACCCTACCCTCTTTGAAGGCGAAAGGGCTTACAGTCATATTGTAAAACAGGAGTCTATGGGGCCACGTATACCTGAAAGTGAGGGACAGGAGAAATTTTTAAACTGGGCTGAAAAATTTTTGCGTGATAACCATTGGGATGTCAGGCGTCAGCCTTTTGAAGAGTATTATCAGCTCAAGGATACAGACCTTGACATGACCAATCTTATAGCCACCATTCTTCCTGTCGAACCAGAACAATCTTTTATATTGCTGGGCACCCATTTTGATACCCGGGCTTTTGCCGATGAAGATGCCGATACTCCCCATTTACCTGTACCTGGTGCCAATGACGGTGCCTCCGGCGTGGGAGTGCTTCTGGAAGCAGCCCGGATATTAAAGAATCACTATACAATAAAAAACAACTATAACATCGTACTGGCTCTTTTTGACGGGGAAGATGGTGGTGTGGAACCGGAATATTATGCCCGCGGTTCCCGTTATTTTGCTCAAAACGACCCCCTGATGCCACACATTGAGTGGGCGGTTATCCTCGACATGGTAGGACAGGCAGACCTGCAATTGTATAAAGAAAAAATTTCTCTTGCCAGTGCTTCCCCTCTTGTTCATTCTTTCTGGGAGGAAGGTCGGCGGCTCTACCCGGAAACGTTCCGTTCAGGTTCTCAACATGCCATTTATGATGATCACGTTCCTCTTATCGAAAAAGGCATACCAGCGTTTTTGGTTATTGACTTTAACTATCCTTACTGGCATACTACAGAAGACACTGCCGATAAATGTTGTGCAGACAGTCTTCAGAAAGTAGGAGATACACTTCTGGTTTTTCTGGAAAAACATCATATCATCGAACGGAGGAACAATGACTAAAAAACCGGTCTGGGCACACAACGAACTTCACCGGGATTCCCGGCTCAACCTGGAATATTGTGCAGGCAGAGATGTACAACCCCTGCCCATGGCGGATAAAGAGCTCATTCCTTTCGATCTCTGGACGAACCAGGCACACTGTTACATGTTGCTGCAATGCGGAATTCTCAGCAAAAATGAGGCTCACACCATTTTACTGGGTTTACATGAAATCCAGGAAAAATTTCTCCAGGGACAATTCTTCCTGCAACCAGAACTTGAAGATGTACACACCAATATAGAACAATATCTTGAAAGAGTGGCAGGAAAACAATTTAGCGGAAAACTGCATACCGCCCGCAGCAGAAACGACCAGGTGACCTGCGATTTACGTCTTTACATGCGTTCTAAAGGCATTCATC
>PWGE01000242.1 GCA_003554345.1 Candidatus Sumerlaeota bacterium
TGAGCGGATCCGATATTGCAGCAGATAAGGTTGTTTATAGGATTTATTTAAGTTCGGGGCTCCAACTCGAGACGTTTCAAATAATCAAACAGCAGATATTGGCTCAAAAACCTGTGTTTAATCTTTCTCTTGGTACAGCCAACTTTTCCGCATCCATTTCAAAGGTAACCACCTATGTAAATGTTGAAAAGCTCTTCGCAAACCAGGAGTGGATTGAATTAGACTCAGCTGGAAACAGTGATCAGATTGCGGAGATTCAATACAATGAAAATGCTGCCTATAAACTGAACCACATTGAAGAAGAACTTATGCCTGCAGATTTTGTTGCCAGCAACAGCCGTGAGGTCTCTCATATGAACCGTGTGCTCTTTGCAACCAATCCCTTTCCACTGCATGTAAAACTTGAGGGTGAATATTTTCGTATAACTTCGGAGTCAGGTGAGGTGGAAACTATACAATTCCTGGAATATGCCGGTATTTTCTCATAGCCGCTCAGACGCACATGAACAGGTTATTGGATCCAAATTGTTGATAGATCACTTATATGATGTTCGCAAAAAGGCTTTTGGCAATTTGCACAATAACCTGAAGATCTCCGATAACCACACACTGGAAAGGATTCTTGAAGCAGTGTGCTTGTTGCATGATTTTGGGAAGTTTACCGTGTATTTTCAAAATTATCTGTTCAAAAGGCCAGGTGTTGATCCTTTGCTGAAACGACATTCAGCTCTTGGGGCAAGCTTAGCCTACAGGGTTTTTGAAGAACATAATCCTGAGGCAGGATTGATATCATTTTTTCTAATTCGCATGCATCATGGGAATCTGATAAATTTTGATGCGGCGATTTGGCCACCTGATGTTAACGAGTATCTGGAACAGGAAATATTCCATAAGCAACTTGCTGCCCTCGAAGGTTTTCAACAGCTGCAAGTGGCTTTCCCCGAAGTGAATTTTTCAACATTTAAACTTGCCTCCCACACTGAATTATTTAAGGCCTATAAAAAATTCCTAAAGAAAAAACCTTCGGTTAAAAGGTATTTCCTGGTGAATTATTTGTTTTCACTTTTAATTGAAGCAGATAAACTAGATGCCTCAGGCGCTGCTTTATACAGCAAAAAAAAAATTAATGCCTCCAGTGTAAGCAAAAGAAAAGGGTTTGGATACCCTTCCGTTCCCACTGGGATCTTGCATGAATATTCTCAAAATGAATTAAGAAATTATGTGCGGCTTCAAGTTTTGAAGAAATTGGAATTGCCTGAAATTCTCAATATAAGGATGTTTACTTTAACCGCACCTACTGGCATTGGAAAAACAATGACTTCTCTTGATTTTGTTTTGAGACTCAGAGAGAAGATTCAGTCAGCAGAAGGATATCTTCCGCAAATTATTTATGGGCTTCCATTTATTAACATTATTGAACAAGCCCTTGATGAATACAGGAAAACCCTTATTGGGGGGAAGGTGATAGCACATTATCAATATGCAGACCTTTTTGGGGAAGAGAAAAACTCCGGCAATTGGGATGATCAGAATCAGAGGTATCAAAAAACCATAATGGAATGGGATACCTGGCAAAGTGATGTAGTAATCACAACCTTTGTACAGTTCTTTGAAACCCTGATTGGCAACAGAAACAAGCTTTTAAAGAAGTTTCACCACTATGCAGGTTCAATCATTTTGCTGGATGAGGTGCAAACCCTGGCACTGGAAAAATTACCCGTTGTAGGTGCTGCATTATATAACCTGGCAAAATATCTGGATGCAAGAATACTCATTATGACCGCCACTCAGCCCAAAATATTTGAGGTAATGGAGCAGGTGCTGGAGGAAAGGATTTCTGAAAAAGATCTGCTTCCCATTCAACTGCTGGAAAATTCAAGGGAAGTATTTGAATGTTTCAACAGAACCTGTCTGTTTCCACATCTAGGTGAAAAAATAGATAACGAAGGGTTTGTGGAGTTTTTTAAAGAGCAATGGTCGGCAGGTAAGAATTATCTGGTTGTACTGAACAAAGTTGGCCGTTCGGTTGAGATATTTGAACTGCTTAGTGAGTGGGCTGCAGAAAAGAACATCCGAATGTTTTATTTGTCCACAAATATCACACCCTGGCAACGGCATCATACCGTACAGCAAATCAAAGAAGCACTGTATGATAAAAACTGCATTCTGGTTTCGACTCAGGTTGTGGAAGCAGGAGTTGATCTTGATTTTGATATTGGTTATCGGGATATTGGTCCGATTGACTCAATAGTGCAGGTTGCAGGAAGGATCAACCGGGAGAATTCAGCTGAACGGCTCAATGCCCCTCTTTTTATTTTTGATTTCGATGATTGCATGAGAATTTATGGTCCTGTAACCTATTTTCAGGCAAAAAAATCATTGAGTGATTCTTCAGAAATTCCAGAAAAGAATTATAAGGAGTTGGTAGAAAAATACTTTGATGAAATTTCAAGGGAGGGGAAAAATGACTTTTCTTATTCCAGGGAAATATTTTCTGCCATGAAATCATTAAAGTATGGCGAAAGAGAATCGAAACAAGGGATGCGTTCTGCAGGGCGCACCGTATCAGATTTTCAGATAATTGAGAAAAAGGATTTTGGGGTAGCGGTTTTTGTAGAAGCGCCTGGTGATGAGGCTGCAACATTGGCCAGGGAAAAATATCAGGCATTGCTTCGTGGGGAAATTCCCAGGGATGAATTTGATGCCAATTATAAACTGGATTTTCATCAGCGGATCATTACAGTTCCAAAATATCTGGCAAAAACCCGTGAGCTGTCTTTGGGTGAAAAGATTTCTGACAATCTATTGTGGATTCAACCATCTGAGTTTGATCTTTATTATAATGATGAAACCGGGTTTTTACGGCAGGAAATTGCCGGGGATCCGGTAGTGATGTTTTAAAACCAATATTTTCGACCAACTGACTGTTGGCACTTTGTAAATATTGGGTAGTGTGAATAAGACTTTTTGATTAATATCCAAAGTAAAAATGGCAAATAAAAACATTACCATTACAACTATGAAATTTCCTGAGATTCGGCTTCAGACCCGGGATGCGCATAAACTGCGTGGGTATTTTGGGAATTTATTCAAAGAGCATTCTCCATTGCTTCACAATCATTATGAAACCGGGGAGTTGAGGTATCGTTATCCTTTGGTGCAATATAAGGTATTAAATGGGGTCCCAACCCTGGTTGCAATTAAAGAAGGTGCACAACTTCTTAATAGTTTGTTTATGAAGATCAGGAGCGTGAATATTGACGGGGAAGTTTATCCTGTTCACAGTAAAAATATACTTACCAGGGAAGTGCCTGTAGGCTATTCAGAAAAACTCATTGAATACAGGTTTGATACTCTTTGGATGGCTCTTAATCAGGACAATTTCAGGCAGTTTCAGCTTGCGGATGAAAGCGCTAAAATTCAAAAACTTCAAAATATTTTAATAGGGAATGTGCTTTCTTTTTTTAAGGGTATTGACCTGCGCCTTGAAAATGAGCATCGTCTGATGACTATCATAAAACCACGCGAGAAAACAGCGAAATTTAAGAATAATACCATGCTGGCTTATGATGGCCACTTCATCATCAATGCACTACTCCCACAGGGCATAGGTTTGGGTAAAGGGGTTTCACGGGGGTTCGGCTGTATTTCTCAAAAATGATTCTAACGAATAAGCCACTCTGAAATTATTGAAAGAAAAAACATTCAAGAACCTATAATGCAGTTATTTATTAACACATACGGAACCTATGTTCATGTAAAGGATGAAATGTTTGAGATCCGGGTGCCTGGACAGGGAAATGAAAAGGAATGTCAGCGACACCACTTTTCGGCGAAAAAGGTTAGCAGTATTCTTATGCCCAAAAGTGTTGCTTTAAGCACTGATGCAGTTATTCTGGCCTTGAAGCATAACGTGGATATTTTGTTTGTGGATTACGATGGGCATCCTTTAGGGCGTGTTTGGCATAGTAAATTGGGGAGTACTACACGTATACGCAAAGCGCAGCTTGAGGCTAGCCTGGGTGCTGATGGGCTACATTGGGTAAAGGAGTGGGTTAGCGTCAAAATGGAGAATCAGATGCAGATGATACAGAATTTGGCGAAACACCGTGCCCCAGTCCGTGCTTATATTAATCAGCGAATTGAACAAATGCAAAGTTTGCATGTAAGCCTTTGCCAATTAATTGCAAGCCAGGTTCAAGATGTGGCTGAGACCATCAGGGGATTGGAAGGCACATCGGGGAGGGTTTACTTTGAGGTATTGAGTGCAGTATTGTCTGAAACTTACAGGTTTTCGGGACGAAGCAGTCGACCAGCTAAAGACCCCTTTAATGCATTCCTGAATTATGCGTATGGAA
>PWGE01000432.1 GCA_003554345.1 Candidatus Sumerlaeota bacterium
ACCGATCGTGTAAGCTGGATACTTGCCGCCTGGGAAATTTACCTGGTAACAGGAGAAATATCCTGGCTCAAAAAAATCTATCCAATTATTGAGAACACCCTCTACGAAGATGAAAAGACTATCTATTATCCGGACAGTCCCGCACTGGGTGAGTCATCTTTTCTGGACTGGAGAGAGCAGACATACCCCCCATGGATGAATGCCACCGACATCTTTCGGTCAGAAAATCTGGCAACCAACTGTGTTCATTATCAGGCAAATTATATCGCTGCTCGTATTTCCAGAATTCTGGGGTATTCTGCACAAAAATACAGAAAGAAAGTTCAATGTCTTAAAGAACAGATAAATGACAAATTCTGGATGGAAGAAGAAGGATATTATGGGCAATATCGATACGGGCGGCATTATTTAACCCTTTCCCCCCGGGCAGAATCGCTCGGCGAATCCCTCGCCATACTCTTTGACATTGCCAGTCCTCAGCAAAAGAAACGTATTACAGAAAACACTCCTGTCGGAAAATACGGTATACCCTCTGTTTTCCCTCAAACTGCCCGCATTCCCCCTTATCACAATAATGGCATCTGGCAATTTGTCCAGGCATTCTGGAACCTTGCCAGCGTTCATGCTGGTAATATGGCCTCTCTTGAACACGGGCTCGCGTCTATCTATCGTGCCACCGCTCTTTTCCTGACCAATAAGGAAAATATTGCCGCACATAGTGGTGTGCCTCATGAAACAGAAATCAACTCTGATCGACAATTATGGAGCATAGCCGGTACGCTTGCCATGGTTTATCGGGTGTTTTTCGGTATGAACTTTTCATCGAACCGCCTGGTCTTTAAGCCTTTTATCCCTCGCGCATATGGCAACCATCATATCCTCAAAAATTTTTCGTACCGGAATATGCTTCTTAATATTGAGATAAAGGGTTGGGGCACCCGCATACGCTCTTTTAAAATTAACGAAAAAGAATATCCCCCTTTCATCAAAGGTGACAGCAAGGGAAAGCTCCATGTTGCCATTCAGATGGAAGAGGAGGTTATCTCGAACAGCCCTATTGCTCTGTCGAATATTACCTTTGCTCCTCAGCCCCCTCACATACAACGGCATGGTAATACTCTTCAGTGGGACAATATACCGGGAATCAGGGAATATGTCATGTATGATAATGGCAAACCTATAAAAAGCGTTCAGGATAATCGGTTCTCTATACCAGAAAAAAGAGGCTATCATGAATACCAGGTAAAAAGTATCGATAATATGAGTCTTGCATCGCACCTCAGTAAGCCGGTCATTGTTAACAGCAATCCTCCCCTGTGCTTTTCTGCAGAAGAATTCGACGGCAAAAATCCAGATAATCAAAAAGACATATTTCTCAGCCCGGATATAAATACCAGGATAGGGATTGAAGTTTCGGTTGAAAAAGAGGGATTGTACCTGGTTGGTTTTTCCTATACTAATGGTACGGCAGAAGCCCATACCTCTCATACCTGTGCCCTGCGCACCCTCTATCTTGATGAAAAGGAAGTGGGAACCATGGTATTTCCGGTAACAGGCAAAAACCAGTGGAAAAAACCGCACTTATCCAATCAGCGAAGTATTTTTCTGACGCAGGGGTCACATCAATTTACTTTGAAATATGAACCCTGGAACAAAAATATGCGTGAAAAGGTGAATGAATTACGCCTTCACAAAATGCTCCTGGAAAAACTCTGAATAATACCAGGTGACAGGACTGAGAAAAACTAATACAATAAGTACTCTTCCCGAATCTCTTTAAACTCTTTCAGGCCCCTTTTCCAGGATTGAATAATATCTTCAGGCGCCATTCCCCTTCTTATTTTTGCTTCTGCGTTTTTATCTCCAGTCAGGAGCTTAAAGCCATCCTCAAAATAAAAATCTTCCGGATAGAGAAAAGCCAGATGCTGAACAAGGTATAAACCTGCCAGGAAGGGATCTGCTTCTTTGCGGTCCAGCACTATCGCTCGAACGCCATAGCACTTTTCCCCTTCAAAGGTAAAACCTTCCGCCTGCGGTGTAAATTCCCACGGAATAAAGCGAATACCCACCTTATCAGATATTCTATTCATAATCATTGCCAGATGATGGTGATCTATATAAGGGGCTCCATATATTTCAAAAGGAATATCCAGTCCCCGACCTACCGACATATGCGTGGTTTCGCAAATGCCAATTCCCGGGTAGAAAAGGGCAGCATCGATACTTCTCATATTAGGAGAGGGCGGGATCCAGGGCAAGCCTGTTTGGTCATAAAACATCCAGCGTTCCCAGTTCTGCATTTTTATGACTGTCAGTTCCGCCCCTACTTCAAAATGCTCATTACAGAGTTTTGCCAGTTCTCCTATTGTCATTCCATGACGGGTAGGTATGGGCTTATAGGTAACAAATTCGCCGGTCACCTCTTCATCTGCAACAGCCCCCTGCACATCAATCCCGTTAATGGGATTGGGTCGATCGAGCACTACAAATTCCACACCGTACTCTGCACATTCTTCCATGGCTTTAATCATGTTCCATTTATATGTAAAATGTCGTGTCCCAACATTCTGAATGTCATAAACCATCACATCAATATCCGCCAGCTCTTCTTCCTGGGGTCGCACTGTCTCTCCATATAACCTGACAACAGGTAACCCCGTTTTTTCATCAATGTCATTACCATCATTATCATCTCTTCTGAGACCGGGTGCTGGTGTAAATAATGTAACAAGCTCAAAATTGTCAGCATCATTCATGACATCAATCGTACTGATACCCATGTTATTAAAACCAGACTGATGCGTCATCAGACCGACGTTCTTCCCCTCAAGGATGTCAAAATTCTTTTCCTCTAAAACATCAATCCCCAATTCCACAACCTGTGCCGGCATACAATAATATCGTGCCAGTAAGCCCCCCGCACATAGCAAAATAATACCGATAAAAAGTGCTTTTTTCATTGCCAAACCCCCTTCTGTATTTACTACTAAACTATAATATAACATCACAAAAAAACAAAATATCGGTCAAAGGAGATTTTAGACTGTCATTGCTGATTATTGATTGAACAGGTTATTCCGTTAAATTTTTTGTGGGAGTCTTATCAAACATTGTTACAATACACACGCATACTGGACACTCAACAGCGAACAAGCAGGCATGGAAATAAAAGATCTGAAAAACACCTCTTCTCTACCCGGCTGGTTAGGACCTTTTTTTCTCCTATCACTTCTTCTCATCCTTTTCATCATCGGTTATCGTGCCAACACCATGGGATATGTCCTGTACGGCCTGGAATGGGTCCAACACCTCGGCTGGATAAGTGTCCTTATTTATACTGGTATTTTCATAATAGGATGCGTTTTTCTTTTCCCCGGTTCTCTTTTAAAACTTGCCGGCGGCTTTTTTTTCGGGGTGGTAAGGGGAATGCTCATCGTCCCTGTAGCTGCCACCCTTGGCGCAACTGCCGCTTTTCTGGTCAGCCGATACTTGTTTCGAAAGCAAGTCAAAAGTAAAATTGAAGACAGTGTCACCCTGACCGCAGTGGACAGATCTATCGCCCGTG
Organism: Candidatus Sumerlaeota bacterium; assembly: GCA_003554345.1. Classification (GTDB taxonomy): domain Bacteria; phylum Sumerlaeota; class T1SED10-198M; order T1SED10-198M; family T1SED10-198M; genus T1SED10-198M. The sequence goes on from PWGE01000432.1 coordinate 3,566, forward strand.
AAGGAGGCAGAATAGTTGGCTTAATACGCCTCACCCCTATCATTCCCTTTAATATGATGAATTATGTCTTCGGAGCCACTCCCATTTCAGCAGGTCAATATGTCCTGTTTTCCTTCCTGGGCATGTTGCCAAAAACCTTTATGTACGTCTATATGGGCTCTCTCGCAGGTACACTCACCGCAGTAGGGGAAGAAACCCTACGGGAACATCCATTTCAATGGGGTATTTATGGTCTGGGACTGCTGATTACTATCGTGGTCATTATCCAGCTTGCCCTCGTTGCCCAACGAATGCTTGGACAAATTATCGAAGCTCGTAACAACTCGTAACAGTCAGTAAAAGGAAAAGCCACAATAATTGTTTATAAGCCACTGGAAATGCTCAAATATTTGTCCATAGCTTCATTTTTATTTTTTTCGTAACATACCCATTTATCTCTTTTTTTTATCTAAGGTATGAATTAGTTTCTCTGACCTTCTGTATATCCTGAACTGAGAATAACAGAGGAGTTCTTCATGCCAGCGCGAGTGCTGGTGCCACCAATGATGAATCCGCCATAGGCGGACTGTAAGTCGGGGATCGGCGCTCCCGGGAAAGCCCGCAATTATATCCATCACCATTATTGCAAAAGACACATTAAGTTATCTCGAGGTAGAGACGCAATATTTTGCGTCTCAAAAAGGTTTTATTTTCAGAGGAGTTATTCACGCCAATTCAGAGTTGGCGCCACCAATCATGAAAATAAGAACAAGATGCCGATACCACCATAGGCGGACTGTAAGTCGGAGATC
>PWGE01000389.1 GCA_003554345.1 Candidatus Sumerlaeota bacterium
ATTTTTGCATGAACCGGTAATAATATGAGTCTTGATCTGGCAACGCCTGAATTTTTTCATACTCACCCTGCAAAAACCACAAAAAGACCTGCTCTTCTTTACTGAGAGTGTCCTGCTTTATTAGTCTGGTCTCATAATTTTGTATTTCACTTACCAGCTCCATGGGCAGAGTTACCCCTTTTCTCTCAGACACCATTAAAGCAGTGTACTTCATTTTTTTCTGGCTTGAGTCATGAGGATAAAGGCGTGTCCCCAAATAAAAAAGAGAAGATAATGGCCGGTATTCCCTTTTTTCCAGCAAATCAAATGCAAACCCCATCAGCCTGTGATAACCTTCTTCTCCCGTATATTCCCGATAATAACGAAGAAACAGAGGGTCTTCCTGATCCAGGAAAGCCAGCACTCTGAGCTGTAAATACAAAGAAGGGGTGAAATTCGGAGACTTAAAAATACTTTTCCTCAGCTCTTCCCTGGCCCGTTGAAGTTTCCCCTCCTGAAAATATATCTGTCCCAGGTAATAATGGAGATAATGGTTACTACCCTCTACTTTTGCCAGGTCAAAGTGATATCGGGCTTCATTTACATCCCCCTGCTTAAGAGAAGTGATACCGGCATAATAATGAGAATCAACATCATAAAAATTATATTGCAATGCTTTTTCCATGTTAGAACGGGCACGGGTTAACATCAGGTCTTGCTGAGACGGTGACAGAAAACCTTCCGGACTTTTTAGAAGGCGAACATACCTTTGAGCCTGGCTATGGTAAAAAGCATTATTATAAAAGGGCAACATAAGAGAAAAAATCAAAGCAAAGCATACCACAAAGGTATAAAGAATACTTCTTGACGGCTGTATCATAAAGCCCGGGCGGAAAGAGATTTTCCATGCCAGCGCTACAAAAAAGAGAATATAAAGAGCAAGAAAAGGCAATCGGAAAGGAAAGTCTACAAGAGCCTGAAGCAAGAAGTTTATCAGGAAAAAAAAGAACATATAATGTTTTTGTCTGTATAGCTTATATAAAAGCACGATATATAACATGACTATGAACAGAGCAATAATAATACCGGTTTCAACCACCAGTTGCATCACATCGTTATGAAGTCGGTCGGTTCTTCTATCAGAAGGCACCAGCACCGTATCTTCATGGCTTTGAAAATATTCTCCCTGGTAATAGGGATAATAATAACGGAAAGAATTGATGCCAAATCCGGTCAGCGGCTGGTCTTTCATCATATCCAGGGCAATCCGATTGGTTCGCACACGGGTTCCTCGCATAAGCACCGTAGGAGAAAAATCATATAAGCGGCGAACCAGACTCTTCCGGGATAGAAGAAGAGGATTGGGAAAACTCTGAGTCAGCACGATAATAAGAAGCAATATTATTCCCGCTTTACATGACCGCTTTTTCCACCAGTACCGTAAGCGATCTCTGAATATTAGGAGTACAATACATCCGTTCAGTGCTATCTGAATAAATGTACTTCGACTCTGTGCGACAACAATCCCAAACAGGAGTAATATCAAAAGAGGGTAAAAGTACTGAAGTTTATTGCGTTTAAAGAAAAGAATAAGTAGCACGGTATGGTACAGCACAAAGCTGGTAGATGTATTATGACCAAGGGTAGTGGCAACATTACGACGATAATCATCTGTGATTTCCAGAAAACCAAAAGACACTCCAAAATATTGAAAAAGGGCAATAAACCCAATAACAAGACCTATCCCGATAAGAAAGTCTATAATTTTTTCCGTGGGGAGAGAAATACTATAGCATCCTTTAAAAAACAAAAGATAAACCAGGATTGCCAGAAACACCGGCACTGACGAAAAGTGGGGATAAACCAGGAAAGTCCATGTTAAAGAGAGCATGAAAATCAAAAAAAGCAGCGTAAAAAGAGGATGACAGGTTACTGTCCCTTTTTCCATTTTCACCGTGACAAGAGAAGTAAACAGCCATAAACAGGCAAGATATAAAAAAAGATAGAGTTTAAAATCAAGAGTATCAATTGTAGCTGCCAGGAAAGGACTTAAAGATATCCATAGATATTGAGGAAGGGCATTCGAAAGATCCAGAATGGTCGAAAAATCGAGATATAGAGGAGTCCAGAGAAGTAAAAGGAAAAAGATTTCAAGTAAAAGTAAGTGTGAAGATTTACGAAAGTAATGAAGGATAGGGGGCATGATACAAATCAAAAAGGAGGATAGCCTTCCTGGCTATCCTCCTGTATTTATTTATATTGATAGAAGCAACTCTAATCAAAGAACATCCAATCATCAATAAAAGTTTCATCATCGTCATCATCGTCGCCAGGATCATCTCCCACCGGTGGTTCTACATCGGGATCGTCATGATCAGGCACATCGCCTGCATTGTAACTAACGGAGAGTGCAAAAGGCTGTCCATTTCCTCTCGGTCTGGGAATATTATAACCATACACATACAGAGTATATTCACCAGTCATCGGCGGTCTGGGGAGATATATTCCCTGCACATTATTAAACTTATCGGCATTAAATTCTCCCCAGGGAAGTCGAGGCAATTCAAAAGTAAAGTTCATTGAAAAATCAACAACACCTTTCATCTCCAGATCAGTCAGGTTGCCATCTTCATCCACATCTGTTCCCATCCAACAGACAGGCACTTCATTTTCATCACGGTAAATATGAACAAGAGAGTCTCCTCCATCCGGCAAAGAATGGTCCCACTCATCTTTAAAGACTACCTGGTATAATACCCTGCCTGTCTCTATTTCAATCTCATCAGGAAACTCAAACTCGTAATTAGAGGTACCATACGGAATATCTACATCATAAGTATGCAACAAATCCCCATGAGAAACAAGCTCATCATTTTCTATTTCAAAATTTTCAAACACTTTTATTTCAACATCTGCATCAGGCTGCAAACCATCCAGATATTCAGGATTAAAAGTAAGGGGAAAAGAAATACTTTCTAATATAAAGCTATCCGGAACATACCCTTCAAAATCAGGTTCATGATAGGTGATAAACCCATGATTTTCTCCCATCTCATGCTGTACAATTGGGCCCTCTAATTCCCACCATGTTTCTACATCCTGACGACGTGGCACATAATAACTTGCATAGAAATCCACCATGAAGTTACCATCATATATCCGCTCGTGCTCACCAGTTGTCAACATATTCCAGGTACTGTATTCCTCCGGTGGCACATCAGTATCTACCAGTCCCTGGGTATGTTCATCAATAAACTTCACTTCCAGCAGAGAATCAGAATTTATTCTTGCTCTTCTTGGAAAATTAAAATAGACCATCCCGGCCTCTTCCTGAGCAGGGATTTCATAGGTATAGCTCGTTACTCTTCTACCCAATTCATCAGGTGAATCAGTATTTTCATATAATCTCAGACGAATTTTATCACGATGATCTGAAGGAAAGGCAGTTTTCAAACCAAGACTTACCCCATCAATAAAAGCAGGATAGTCCGGGACCTCTAATCTTGCGTAGTATCCATTGATATAGTCACGATTTTCAATCCGATCGTGATCATCGGTGTGGTTGGAAATTTTATGGATATTAGTGGTACCCACAGAATCTGCCATAAAATTCCCTTCTTCCAGAGGGATGTAGTCATCTCTGATTATTTTATAGGTGGTCGGCCCTACGGTATCAGTATCTTTCAAACCATCAAAATGATTTGGATCCACCTTTATGGAAACAAACACATCATCTCTAATCACAAGATCGTCAGCGAGAGAATAACGAAACATTCCCGGCTGCTCAGCATTGGGAAACTGATATTCGCTTTCATAAAGTTCTTCACCGGGCAAATGAACATCAGTCCCTTCATAGATGGTTATTTTTGCAGGAAGAGATTCCTCTTCAAAGACAGGAATCTTACTTTTCAATCCAAAATAAATGTCAGTAAGAGACACCGGATAGTTTTCAAACCGCAATTTGAAAGCATATCCCTGTATTTCCGACTCGTCAAGCAATTCTTCCCAGCTACCGTCATTATTGGAGAAGGACACTCTATCTTCAGAAAGAATATCGAGATAAGAAGTATCATCAAGGTACTGATTAGGATAAAAGATGGTTCCATCAGGAGCTTCCATCACCATGTCCAGATCATTAACCAGTCCGCCGGTTCCTACCATTCCGGGATAATCGTGCCAGGTAAGCAGGGCCTTGATGGGGAAAAAACGGTTTTGTTCACGGTCATATACTTCATCAACATTAAAGGTATATTTTAATGTTTCCTGCCATTGTATACCATCTTCTTCCGTAGTATACAGCAGATCAACCACTGCCGGACTTGTGCGCAGAAAGTTGCTGACATTCAGACGCCCCCATCCTTCATCAGGATTGGG
>PWGE01000271.1 GCA_003554345.1 Candidatus Sumerlaeota bacterium
AAGTCGGAGATCGGCGCTCCCGGGAAACCAGAAGTACACTCATGAAGTGAAAGTTTTTATAGCGACGTATACTATATTTTGAAGAGTTTTATTTTCAGAGGTGTTATAAGTGAAGCATTGCTGTCAGGTAGAGGGAAGAACTATGGAAAAAGTGGTGCCTTCATCTTTATGTGAGGATACTTTAATTTCACCGCCATTTTCCTGGATGATTTTTTTTGTTATAGGGAGACCTAAACCGGTACCTTTTTTCTTTTTAGTGGAGAAAAAAGGAGTGAAAATCTTGTCGGCTATTCCTTCCGGAATGCCCGGTCCATCGTCAATAAACTCCACAAGAATAGTGTCATCGCTATCTGTAGCGGTACGAACAGTGAGTGAAGATCCCTTCTCTTTCAGAGCATCCAGGGAGTTGCCTATAATGTTTAAAAAACATCTCTTTAAAGAAATGGCGTCAAAATAAGAATAAGGCAATTTGTCATCAAGGTCTTGTATCAATTGCAGGCTGGCATTCTGGAAAGAAACGTTATATAATTCACATACGTCCCTTAAGACTTCGTTGATATTCCCTTTGACTTTTTCTTGTTTACGTGACTTAGAGTAAGTGAGCATATCCTGAACAAGATCGGATATTAAGGTGATGTTCTTTTCCAGAATTTTCCAGCAACGATGAAGCACCTGGTCGTTCTCTTCTTTGACGTAGGAACTGACTATTGCCTTGCTGGAGAGTAACCCGGTCAGGATATTTTTAATGTAGTGGGAAATACCGGACATGGCATCAGCTACAGCCGCTTTTCTTTCGAATTGAATATTGTCTTCAATCAGGTTTGCCAGTTTCAGGGTGATGGCAGCATGATGTCCCAGAAGTTCCAGGATGGAAGCATCATCGGAAGTGAAGTCTTTGCCCCCTTTTTTGTTGAGAATCTGTATGGCTCCAAGGTAATCATCCTGGTCGAAAAGAGGGATTGAAATGAGGTTTTTTGTGGTGTATTTGGTTTGTTGGTCGATATTTTTGTAGAAGCGCGGGTCTTTTTGAGCATCATTCACTATAATAGAGGTTCGTTCCTGTAAACAGGAACCTACAATTCCCTTTCCTATAGGAACTCTCATATTAAGCAGTGAAGAGGCTTTCGTTCCCAGGGCAATAGCAAAATACAGGTCATTCCCCTCAGGATCATATAGAAAAAGAGAACCGGATTCGGCTTCACCAATATCAATGGCTTCTTCTAAGATAGTGCGCAGCAAATGTTGCCTGTTAGAAACAGTTAAGATGAGTTTTTCAACCCGGGAAATAGCTTCCAGGGCTTTTTGATAATAGGAGGCTGATTTTCCCTTCGGAAAAGTAGACAAGGGTTTATTCCTCTACTATATCAAAATCAATGAGATCGGTGGTTTCCTGCAAATGAAATAACATGTTTTCGGTTTGTTCTTCTTTCCAGCTGTCGTAAACATCTCTTTGGGCTGCAGGTTGGGTGAGACGAGCCTGATACCCCTGTTCCATTTCATATTCGCGGCTCAAAACTCTTTCCAGCTGATTAATGTGTGAAGTCAACAATTCTTCTACCCGCTGCCGGGCCTCTTCTGAAAAAACCGGAGGAAGTACGTCACCAATATCAACTTCTCTTCTATCCCGCGTAGGTGTCATCATTTGCGGGGCTCCTGCCATGGGACCGCCAGCTACATCCCTTGCTCTGTCCAGGGCAAAAGATCCGGAAGGACCGCCTGATGAAGCGCCCATTGCGGGAGTTCCCCCCATCTGCATCATTTGTTGTTGTTGCATCATCTGCTCAGGATCGAATTCTTCGTCAGGCACATTGGCAATGTATCTGGGAAGAGAAATGGATGATGAAGCTAAGGGCTCTTCAAGGATATATCGCTCAAGATATTCTTCATACGCGTTGAATAGTCGCCAGTAAGAGTACCATATATCAGCCACTTCACGAGTTTGTCCCTGGGCATCTAAATTAAGCTGCTGGGTTCGTCTTACTACGTCCTGCTGGAATTCTTCGAAACTGTCCGGATCAAGAAACATTCTTTTGAGCACTTCCTGCCCTATGAGACGACGCTGAAAAGGATATATTGTATCGCCTTCTTCCATTTGGTGATAAATGTGTACACTCCGGCGCGGCGATAGGATGTTGTAATCATCATAGCGTTCGAAAAGAGGCAGATCTATTTCCAGAAGCTCTATTTCTTCTTCAGGGTCAATGGCAGGGTCTACCATGCCGGGTGCAGCCATTGCCGGGTCGGTCATCCCTGGATCAGGTGCCATCATGGCCGGATCTCCTGCCGGTGGCTGGCTGAATAAGGGGAGTGCCAGGAAAATAGTTGATAGTATTGTAAGTGTTACTTTATTTATCATGGAATCATCCCTTTCATTTTTTTTATCTCTCTCTGTAAATTATATAATAAAAACCTTAAAACAACAAGTAAAATCCTGATAAGAGGGCAATCACCAGAAGTGATAGGAATTGATAGCCATATACCGGGAACGAAGGGAGGTAATTATGAGTCCACTTTTCAACAAGATAAAGTATGACTGACAGGCAGGATATGAAAAGAATGGAGGGCCCGCCTATCAGTCCGGAATAGAATGATAAGACCAGAAGATAAATGACAGTAACTACTAAGCTCAGAAATAATCCTTCCAGGGAAACGGCATGACTGGAAAGTATCGATATTTTTTGTGCTCTGGGCATGGAATATCCGTGTTTGGAGTAGGTTTTGCCCAGGATTTCAATGAGAAGTCGAAAAAGGATGAATGTTTGGCAGGCGTAAAAAATAAATGTTAAATGCTGTCTGTCCCAGATGAGGGCAGTTAATGCCAGTAAAAAGGGAAACATCTCGAACGAAAGCAGATGTGAGGTGAGTGAGTAAAATTTTGAATCAGAGTCCATAAAAGAAAGTTGAAACTCGTGTGCTATAAAAGCTATGTAAAAGCAACAGGCTGTCATCAATATGAAGGCCAGAAATCCGCTCCATTGAAAGGCGATATAAAATATGACTCCTATTACGAGGAATATAAGTCCTTTTAATTCGTCAAGAAAATAATGGAGGTATAAAATGTAAGCAAAACAACCGCTCAGTATTGTTGCGGTAATAATATCAATCTGAAGAAGGTTGAATAATACAGGGAATGATAAAAAAGTGGCAAGGTATAAGAGCGGTGTTTTGTAGCTGAAATCATTGAAAACACGAAAATTGAGGAATGAGAGAAATAAACCCATTATGAATAATGCCAGCAGATAAGGAAAAGTGAGATGGGGGCTGACGAAAAGTGTTAATATGAAGATAATTAATAAAAGGGGGAAAAAAACCAGGAAAAAGTTTATTGATTTTCCTTCAGAATCTTTTTCCCAGAAAGTGAAAAGAAAGTCTCCTGCAATAGGCAGAAAAAGAATTGTGTACTGTGTTGTGGGCGTGGTTACAAGTAAGCGTATTAATATTGCCAGAACCATGAAAAAGTATAATTGTTTCCATTGTTGAGGCGTGATGTGCAGGTGCTGGAGCAGGTCAGGTCGTCTGTGTAATATAAAATACAGGATACATGTAAGAGCTGCAATGGAGAGAAAAAACAGTGGAGACGCAAGAGGAAGAAGGGAGGCAATAAGAAATAACAGGATAAACTGTATTGCAAATAATGAAATGGACATTTTCTCCTTTTGTTCAGCTCTTTTGTTTAGATAATTTTACCTGAAATTTTTATTTTTCCAATGTTATATCCTGGAGTTTTCATGGTGAGGGGGTCCGGAAAGAAACTTATCCGTATAAATTCAGTTTTTAGTCTGCGAATAAGGAGTGTATCACTGCAATAAAGCCGGTTTATCAACGTGGCAAAAGATAGCTCCTTCTTTAATTAAAGAGAATGGCACTTTTTTGTTATATAGCCTGTATGCAGAAATGAATGACATTATGAGAAGAACTCATCTGCCTTAAAAGATTTGCCCTGTTCTCTGGTGGTACTGAATTGATTTTTATGAAATTTAAAGTAATATGCTGTCCTGATGGATATCAAGTGGCGGTCACCTCTTTTCGGCCTGTTTATCATTTTTGCTCTTTTCTTTTTTTATCTCATGCCGGGATTGTGGACCTACTTTCTGATCCCATTAATTCTTATGGTTGTTATTTTGCTCATAGGGCAGAAAAAGAAAGTTGTTCTCTCATTTCCTTTATTGATGTTAACCGGTGTTGTGGTTACAGGTTTATTTTCGGGATGGTACAACCGGCTTTTTGCTTTTCAGGAGTTCTGGCAGGACCTTTTGCTATTTTGTTCGGGTATTCTTCTTCTGTTTTTTTTGCAGAACATTTCTCTTAACGACAACCGGCGTTTTTTCCTTGTTACCAGGTGGGTATTC
>PWGE01000232.1 GCA_003554345.1 Candidatus Sumerlaeota bacterium
AGCAGAATATGCCATGCTTCCACGATCCTCTCAACGTCGTGTACCACGTGAATCCACCAGTGGACGCCCCCGGGGCAGAACGCACGAAATTCAACGACTTATTGCGAGAGTTCTTAGAGGTGTTTGTGATTTGCAGATTCTGGGAGAAAAAACATTATGGATAGATTGCGATGTTATTCAAGCGGATGGAGGCACCCGTACTGCCGCTATAACCGGAGCTTTTGTGGCACTTGTAGACGCAAGCCGATGGATGTATCAACGGGGTCATATTCATAAAAATTTTCTACGCAATTTTCTGGCAGCCACCAGCACAGGCATTTATGAAAACCAGGTCCTTCTTGATCTGTGTTATCTTGAAGACAGCCAGGCTGAAACAGATATGAATGTGGTCATGACTGATGACAATCATTACCTGGAAATACAGGGTACTGCAGAAAGCAAACCCTTTTCCAGGGAAGAACGCGATGCCATGCTGGCAATAGCTGAAAAAGGTATACAGACTCTTATTTCTATCCAGAAGCAGACCCTTAACTTAGAGAATATTGAAGATATCTTTGCTGATCTCCAGGGGTAACAATGAAATGGTCGGAAGACAAAAGAAAAAAATCTTTCTTTTTATACCGACTCTATGATACTTTGTTATAATACAGCAAATATTTCTTAAAAACAAAAAGATACTTTTTTCCTGAACAGTGTTCCATGAATAAAAGAGAACTTCTTTACTATCTAAAAACAGAAAATGAGAGGGACATCACGGATCTTTTCCGCACAGCCTATCAAATAAAAACTGATAATGTGGGAAATACTGTTTACCTCAGGGGCCTCATAGAATTCAGTAATATTTGCGATAAAAACTGTTACTACTGTGGTATCCGACATGACAACAGGCAATTAGAACGCTATTTTCTCAAAAAAGAGGAGATTCTGGAAGCTGCCAGGCAGGCAGTGAATTTTCATTACGGATCAGTGGTCCTTCAATCCGGTGAGTGCCGCGAAACAACATTCACAACGTTTGTCGATGACCTGGTCAGGGAAATCAAAGGTTTAGGCCCTTCTCCTGGAGTTACATTATGTACCGGTGAACAATCCTATGCTGTTTATAAACAATGGTTTGATGCCGGCGCCCACCGTTACCTGCTCCGCATAGAAACCAGCAACCGGGACCTTTATTCCCGTCTTCATCCTTCTGATCATTCCTTTGAAAAGCGCCTTCACTGTCTTGAAATGCTCAAAAATATAGGCTACCAGGTAGGGACAGGATTTCTCATTGGCGCACCCGGACAAACATTAGAAAATCTTGCCGGGGACCTTTTATTTCTTAAAAAATTTGACATCGACATGATAGGTATGGGCCCCTTTCTCCCTCACCCACAGACCATTTATGCTACAAAAACTTTGAATATGTCTGAAAAGAAAAAACGTTTTCTTTTATCTCTTAAAATGATTGCTTTATGTCGGATTTTACTGAAAGACGTGAATATTGCCTCCACCACTGCTCTACAGGCATTAGATCCCCAGGGGCGAGAAAAAGCCCTGCAGGTAGGCGCTAATGTCATCATGCCCACTCTCACGCCTTCCCAATACAGGCCACAATATCTCCTGTACGAGGGAAAACCATGCATAACTGATTCTGCTTCCGATTGCCGCACTTGCCTGACCAGAAGAATCACGGCTTTTGGCGAAAAGATAGGCTGGGATCAATGGGGGGATTCACCTCATTTTTTTAATCGAACACAATCCAGGGTACATGACTGATTTCATGCATACAGCATAAAAATCATGAACAAAATAAACATCGAATATTTTCGATTTTTAAAAGCCGATTTAAAAGTGAGGGTTAAAAATGGCAAATATTTTTAATAAATTATTCTCGTATAAATCCCCTCTTGTTCTTCTGTCTCAAGAAGCAAGTTATTGCAAACAAGCTGCTGAAATGCTAACTAAAGCACTTTACGATTACCTGGACAAAAACGACGTGACAAAATATTCCTCGGCAATCCATACATTAGAAAGTGAAGCTGATACCGTAAAAGTAGAATTAAAAAAAATATACGAACGAATGAAATGGACGCATTTCAGTAAAATTGACATCGTTGACATTGCCTATAACCTGGATGCTGTTATAGATACTACAGACGATATAGCCAAGCTGTTGAATATGAACAGGGTAGATGTATTAGATGATAAAATTAAAAAAATGATATTAGAGTTGACGAATATAATGTTTAAGACCGTTCAAGAAGTAGAAGAAATTATTGATGAATTACAACAAGTTGCTGAATCAGTTTTTTCAAAACGTGAGGTTTCAGAAGAAGACAGGCTTATCGAAGCTATTGGAAACGAAGAAAGATATACAGATAAGCTGGGAATAGAAATTGGAAAAGAATTGTTTTCCCGGAAGAAAACAATGCATCCGGTTGATGTACTTTTCCTCAATAATATTGTCCGGATGCTCATGAAAATCAGCGATCGGTCAAAAAATGTTGCAGAAAGAGTACAGCTACTTCTCCATCATGAATAATATCTAATTCAGAAAAAAGAGGATTTGCCAATGTTCATTATGATTTTCGCAGGGATTATAGGCTTTTTCATGGCTTTTAGCATAGGAGCAAATGATGTTGCCAATGCAATGGCTACCGCTGTTGGCTCCAAGGCTATTACCCCCAGGCAGGCAGCAATCATTGCTTCTTTTGCTGAATTTCTCGGCGCTGTATTATTTGGTACAGCGGTAACCAAAACAATTGCCAGCGGAATAGTAAACATTGAGGCAATAGGCGAACCCACCCTCATCATGTACGGAGCCTTAAGCGCCCTGATTGCCGCCACAGCATGGGTGATGGTAGCCACTGTATTTGGTATGCCTGTTTCCACCACCCACTCCATTATTGGCGGAATGATAGGTTTTGGTCTGGTTTCCGGGGGAATTCACATTATTTACTGGTCTCGCCTGGCTCAAATTGTTTTATCCTGGTTTCTCTCACCTTTTCTTGGTGGGCTTATCTCTTTCTTTGTTTTTAAAAGTATTGTTCACTCTATCCTCCACCGGAATAATCCGGTAAAATGTGCCCGCCTTGTATCTCCTATTGCAGTAGGCGTAACCTTTTTTGTCATTATTTATATGTTTTTTCTAAAAAACGTGGAAACAGCTCATATTACCAGTCTTTCCAGCGGAATTATAGCCGGAATACTGGGCTTCCTTATTTCCCGGCCTCTTATCACACGTTTTATTGCAAAAAATGACAATTCCCAATATGATGTCGTAGAAACAATCTTTCGTAAAGTGCAGGTATTAACCTCAATATATGTAAGCTTTTCCCATGGTGCCAATGATGTGGCTAATGCAGTAGGACCCCTTGCTCTTATTTATATCATACTGCAGACAGGTGCCCTCTCGACTGGAGCTGAACTGCCCCCCTATATTCTGATGATTGGAGGATTGGGTATAGCGGTTGGTATTGCCACCTATGGTTACAAGGTAATGAATACAGTAGGATACCAAATTACCGAGCTCAACAACACCCGTGGTTTTTCTATTGATTTTTCAACTGCTACCACTGTACTTCTTGCCTCGGTATTAGGACTACCCATCTCTACTACCCATACAGTTGTAGGTTCCGTTACCGGCGTAGGGATGGCAAGAGGATTTGAAGTTGTCAACTTTTCTATTATAAAAAGTATCATTTATTCCTGGTTCATAACAGTACCCTTCGCAGCAGGTGTAGCCGCGCTGGCTTACATACTTCTCACACATTTTTTTTGAGCACCTGGCAGAGCAATAAGTTTTTTACCGAAAGTTTTGTATATCACTATCTTCCCGCATTCAAAAATGGAACTGGCTATTACCATGGACCGTAACGCAATCTCTTTCATTTCAATTTTTCTCAGGTTCCTGCCATTTTTTATGAAGTTTGCCTGAAATCCTGTATAATGTAAAGTTATTATCCCCAAATAATATCATGGTGAGGAGATAATGAATTTTCAACAAATCATATTGAACCTGCAGAACTTCTGGGCTGATTATGGTTGCATCGTTGCCCAGCCCTATGATCTGGAAAAAGGAGCCGGAACCTTCAGTCCACATACTTTTTTGCGTTCCCTGGGTCCCGAGCCTTACAAGGTAGCTTATGTGGAACCTTCCCGACGTCCTACTGATGGTCGTTATGGACAAAACCCCAATAGACTGCAGCATTATTTTCAGTACCAGGTTATTATCAAACCAACGCCTGACAACATTCAGGACATATATCTTCAGAGCCTCAAGACACTGGGTATAGAACCATCCCACCATGATATACGTTTTGAAGAAGATGATTGGGAATCTCCCACTCTGGG
>PWGE01000059.1 GCA_003554345.1 Candidatus Sumerlaeota bacterium
AGGATATAGAGATGGTATCGTTGGGCGGTGCCACCGGGGAGGGCTCGATGAAGCTTGTAGATGAAGAGCCTTACGTAGCAGAGGGTTCTCTACGGGCTGGTAGTGGCATTGTTAAGACTTCTTTCCCTGAAGATATTGCTCCCTACCTGGAAGAACAATTTGCACTTTATGTTCAAAATATGCAATGGGATGGAAAGGAGGGGCAAGCAGAGCGTATTACAGTGCAGGGAGAGAAAGGGATTCCTCTGGCTGAAGGGCGTGAGGTCTGGAGTGATCTGGAAAAAGTCAGAGGGGGCGTTTTTCTTGATATTGCCGAGGGGATTATTCACACCGACCTTTCTAAATGGGTTGCCGGTCGGCTGGGAGATAGAATTGTGGGCGATTTTTCACTGGATATTCCAGCAGAAAAAGGGGATCTTCGACTGGAAAACGTAGAAACGGACTTTAAAAGTCTGGCAGCATGGGAAAAAGAACATGTTGTATTGAGTGCATCATTGCCAGGCACCCGAATGCATCTGGATTATACGGGAGATCCGGGAGAGCTTCGGTCTCAGTGGAAGGTAGAATATGACCTGATAGAAAAAGAGGTGACCGAGGCATTTCATCGGTTTATGGATGAGCAATTACCATCGCCCTGGAAAGGAAATATTCAACTGGTAGATCTCGTTACTTCAGGTAATTTATTCTTTCATACAGAAAAAAGAAGACTGGATATTGACGCTACCATCGAAGAAGTGGACTTTATATTTTCTGATTATGAGGGAAAAGGGAGAAATATTGACATACGGTATAATGAGAAACAAATCAATGTCCTTTTAGAACAGTTCAGATGGGGAGAGAGTTACCTGGAGGAAATACGGTTAGAAACAGCATTATTAGAACAGAATGACGGGATAGAGGTTGATTTTGAAAATACAGCAGTAAGTGGGGGGTTTGGGGTGAATATTCATCAGATTAAAGATGTATTTACCCTGCCTGATATGAAGTTTTTTGAACTGGAAAGGGGGAAAGTACAAGGGAAAGGTTATTTTGCAGAAGAAAAACTGCAAAGTGCACACTTAGAGCTGGCAGATGTTCAGGCATACTCTGATATTCTTCCTTATCAGTCAATTTTCATTGAAAAGGGAGTTGTCGCAGGGGGTATGAATGAAGCAAAAGGGACGGTGGTTGTCAAAGTGGATGATAAAACCGTTGCTGATGTAGTTCTCAGTCATCAATATTTAGATGATGAGTTGTCATTATATTTTGATACAACGGCAGATTACTTTGATCTGGAACATTTTATTGATAATTTTCAACCAGGTGAAATAAGGGACACCTTTCCTGAAAGAGAGCCGGATGAAGAACGCCTCTTTCGCTTTCGAGAAGTGCAGGCAATGTTTGATGCAGAACAGGTGATATATTCTAATTGGGACTTATCTCGTTCCCGGGCGAGAATTTATTTTTCCAGGGATGATGGATTTTTTCTTGAAGGAAGAGGGGATGAAGTATATGGGGGGCAGGGTTTTTATCGGCTTACCTTTGATGAAGATCAAATGAGGCACTCCATTGAGGTGGAAAATATCTGTGTTCAACGCTACTGGCGGGAATATATGGGGGAAAGAGAACCTTTTCTGGGTGAAGTCGACTTTGATTTAGAGATCCTGGGTAATGAGGGAGAAGGAGATTTTGTTATTCATGACTTCCAGATAGCCCAGGTTGAACTGTTGTCCCGTATGCGGAATGTTATACCACCGCCTTTTGGTGCTATTGTTGATGAGTTAAGATTTGAAGAACTGACGGGAAAATTTGATGTGGAACTGGAAGAAACGAGTGTGAAGTATCATGATATATTAGCTGAGAATGCCTTTGTAAGAGTCTATGTGCAGGGAAATCAGGTCTGGAAGGATGAGTTTTTGAGGCTGGACATGTCTTTTGGTGTCTCTACAAGGTATATACGGCGTTTTACAGATGTCATCCCGGGTTTGAGCACTCTAATAACCCTCCCTTTTGAGACGGTCAATAGAATGTTCGGAGGAATAATCTTTCTTTCTTATGAAACCATTGAGGGCGAAGACCGCTTTTTTGTTGATACCAGGGTCAAGGACATATTTCATAGAGAGGGTATAATCAGGCGTCATTTTGGTTCTGACTAAGGTGGCGAATTACAGGAAGAAAATTCTTCAGGTAAGAGCTTCATTCGAATAATAGACAATACGTTGTAAAGTGCAGACTTTTACTCTTTTCGGGGAGTCCCTTATGGCGACGCAAACATCGGCGCCACCAATGATGAATCCGCCAGAGTGAACTTTCAGAAGACAGTTTGGCAAACCCCAGAATAAGATTGTATCACGAAAAGAGTTCGCCCGCAAAGACATACATAACAGATAAATAACAAGAAATAAGACGAAACCCCAGGCAAATGAATATTTTTGGAAAAAGAAAGAAAAGCCAGAATAAGAAAGCATCACGCAAAGGAGCTCACAAATAAACCAGAGGCGGATTTTCAGGAAAACCATGAGAAACATTTTGAAAGACACGTTAAATTATCTCAGGGTAGAGACGCAATATTTTGCGTCTCAAAAGAGTTTTGTTTTCAGGCAATGGAAGGATACAGGCGGTTACCAGTACCAATCGAACAGGTATACAAATAATCTTCCATTTTTGGCGCTTATAGGCAGTTTAAATGTTAAAGCTCATAGGGAAGCATGTATGAGAAAGGCGTTGTATGCTTACCCATTCAGATGCTTTAAATTGGTTGGGCGATAAAAGGGGAACATAAAAAAATATTCCCCGCAGATGTGTAAAAAAGAACACTTCTGCTATTGACAAATCAAGGAACTTGCATATAATTGCTATCCGGAAAATGCCGAGGTAGCTCAGACGGTAGAGCAGAGGACTGAAAATCCTTGTGTCGGCAGTTCGATTCTGCCCCTCGGCACTTCTCTTTTCAAGGAGATTTGCTTGTTCGCAAAGCGTAAGTTACTGCTTCCTTATGGCGCCTGTTTTTTTTTATCCTCTTCTGGCGCTTCGTTGGATTAGATAGACTCAATCACTGGGAACTTCCTGTCGCCCGTTTTTTTAATTCTCTTGCCGGTAGACATGACATTGTTGATCGCGCAATAATTTTGCTGAACAATATCCCCGGTGATATATTCTTTGTCATTCTTTCTGCATCGGCTTATTTTCTTCTGGCCTCACGTATTGTAAAAGGTGAGAATCGCTGGTGGAAGATGATTGTGTTCGCGGGATTTATTGTGTGTGTGTGGGTTGTTACACACAATATCAGTAATCAGGTAGAGCTGGTTTTTCAGCGCAGCAGCCCTTCCTATTACCTGGGGCAAGAACTCAATGACCTGAAGGTGCTTCATCCGGAAAAATCGGTAAAAGTCTATGCTCCTACAAGTTTGCCTTCTAACCACGGGAATGTGTTCTTCACCCTATTTATTATTTGTCTTTACCGCTGGGGGAAAAAAGCAGCCTGGCTCGGATTAATGGCCCTGCTGTTCAGTACACCGCGTATGTTAACAGGAGCTCATTGGTTTACTGATGTGGTATTGGGCTCTGTATTGATGAGCTGGTTGGTAGCTGCTCACTTTCTTGCTACGCCTATCTTTGATGCTTACCTGCGTTTAGAACAAAGAGCTGCAGATAGGCTTTCTCAGTTATTCCTTTCATTGACCGGCTAAGAAAATCTTTTTCTTTGAAGTATGTTATTCTGCCTCTTGTATGCGTTGTAAGAGGGAGGGCTCCTGGACCAATTCAGATATTTTTGGAATCTTGACCTGGAGAGTAGAAGAAGGTAAAAATTCTGGTATGACAGGGAGGACGGAGAAAAATTCGTCGGAAGTGATTAACTGCCCAAGGTTCCAATAACCCGGCAGAGCAGAAAAAGGAAAAGTGAGTTGATAGTAAGCAGTAAGACGTTTGACCAGGTGAAAAAAATAGGTGTTGATATAGATCTTTTTTCCCGGGAAAAGGGCTTGAAAGCCTGTTGAGGAGGAAAGAGATGTTTTTTTATCTAAGGGAAATGGATATGACTGAAATCCTAACTGCAATTCCCTGGGTAGCCGGCATTGAAGGTAAACAGAGTTTTCCTCTTCGTGATAAAGGAAAACAAAACCACTGCTAAGAAGCTCTTTAAAAAGGGAATATAAAAGAGCCCCCGGATAATTGACTTTGAGAGGGCAATCAGCAAAACAACGAAAACAGAAAAAACAGTTTTTTGCCAGTTTAAGAAGGGTTGAAAAGGACTGCGGATGATTATTCAAAGAATAGGTCCAGGCTCGTGGAGAAAGGTGTTCTTTTCTCAGCACATGGAAAAAAGGGCAGGAAGGATTGCATATTCCAC
>PWGE01000017.1 GCA_003554345.1 Candidatus Sumerlaeota bacterium
CATCACACCTGCTGAAGAAGTTGAGCCATCAGAAAAATACACTTTTTCTGTTCCACTTCATACCCCCCGGGAAGAAAACACATTCCCCACCGAATGGCAGATGCTCAAGGAAGGAGAGTTCTGGTTCGGAGATGTCTTCACTGAAAAGTTAGAAATATCAGAAAGCACCCAAATACCTCAAAAAATATGGAACAATTTTAAATAAATATCTGAAATAAGAATAAGCTGACATGTTTCTCACTATTATAGAAAAGAAAAAGATGGGATACATTTATAATGATTAAAAGACTTGAAAAAACTGGATTTACTTTAATCGAATTGCTTATTGTAATTGCTATCATAGCTATTCTGGTTGCCATAGCCTTCCCCACTTTTCTACGTGCTCAAACCCGTACCAAAGTATCAAGAGTTTCGGCAGACTTGCGTACCATAGCCTCAGCACTGGAAGCATACGCTGTAGATTATAATGAATACCCCCTCAATGATGGAGTATATAATGTCATTCCTCTGGAACTGACCACCCCTATCTCGTATTTAACGGATGCCCGTCTCATTGATGTTTTTTCTGAAAACAAAATGCATCCTGAATATGGAGAATTAGCCAGATTTTTTACCTATACCCGTTATGTAGACTTTCAAAAAATACCCAAACACAGCGAAATAGGGCGCACACCTCCTGTAGAAGGCGTAGATGCTCCCGGATTTAACGAAGGAGCAAGGGACCGGCATGGTGCCTGGAAGCTATCATCTAACGGCCCTGATGGACAGTATTCTCGCCCGGGCATACCAGCATGTGAATTTAATCCCAATCCATTAGTACAACAGGGATGTGATATCCCCTATAATCCCACAAATGGTACCATCAGCTGGGGAAACATTATCCGTACGCAAAAATCACCAAAAGGAGAGAAATAAGCAAGATGCCCATCAGGTGGATATGTCCGGTATGTGGTGCGGAAAACCCGGATAGCACTGTTCTTACCTGCATAGACTGTTACGCCCGGATTCCATCCGAACATATTGAAGTGCTGAAAAAAGTCCCCGAGGCTCCAGCTTCTTCTAATAATATCAAAAATAATGGTACAGAGCATGAAGACGAGTTAATAAGGCTTTTTAAAGAACGATTTGAAGAATATAAAATTAAAAGTCCACCTTCCTGGAAAAGACGTTTGAGCTTTCTTGCAAGTAATGCGGAACCCTCCCGGCGACATGCCACTATTACTTTTGTGGATCTTTGCCAGTACACATATTTGAGCAATGTGCTTTCTGAAGATCAAACGAAGGAGATTCTGGGATGGTTTTATGAGATGGTTACAAGAGTCGTTGAGTTTTATGGGGGATTTGTCATCTCTTTCATCGGCGATGCCGTTCTATCTGCTTTCGGGGCTCCTTGCAGTTTTGAAAGAGATGCTGAGTCAGCTGTCCATTCCCTGCTGGCTATACGCAAAGAAGTAGAAAGAAAGAAGGTCTTTCATGGACATCCGCTCGCCATTCGGGCAGGAGCAGACTGTGGTTCTGTTCAAGTAGTAATTAACGAGGTCCATGGCGGCAAAAGGGTGGATTTGATGGGACCTTCAGTTAATCTTGCCTCAAGACTTGAAAATGCCGCAAAAACAATGGAAATACTGCTTTCCAACCGTGTAGCTGAACAAGTCCGGGAGTTATTTGTTCTGGAAGAAAGAGAGCCTTTTATTCCTAAAAATTTTGGAAGAAAGGTGGTTCCTTTTGCAGTTCTTTCTCCCTTATCAACTCCCCCTTTTTCACATAAAAAACACAGGCTTAAACTTATCAGTCGTGACCGGGAAATGGAACTGCTCTCTCAGAAACTACAGGAATTTCAGGGAGGACAACCCTGTGCTGTTTGCATTTCCGGGGAAGTTGGCTGTGGAAAGTCCCGGCTTTTGAAAGAATTTACTGACACTATCAAAGGAAAGCCATTCTGGAAGGTATTCTATGAGTGTCAACCATCTAACCGGCATTCTCTCCTGGAAGTCATCAGGCATGTACTCCTTCTCATTGCCCGGGAAAGCGAAAAAAACGGATCGGTTTTTAACATCTTAACATCGGACTTACCCCCTGTTTTTCGGGCTTCCCTGGGCTATGTTCTACAGGAACCGGAATATATAAAAATACTTCAGGATGTTCCCGGTAAAATTTTGAAACAACAAATTACCGATACCGTTATATATCTTCTCAGAAAACTCTCACAGGAAAAACCCATATTTATTTGTATAGATGATCTTCACTGGATAGATGTTTTCAGCTGGAATATTCTTAATTCACTCGCAGGCGAAGATACTTCCCGGATTTTTCTTCTTGTTTCAGGTCGCCGATTCGGTTATACTCAAAAAAGAAAAGAAGAAGGGTTGCAAAACATACGTCCTTCTCTTGATAATTTCACTTTATCACGTGATAAGTGGATAGAAATCACGTTAAAAAAACTTTCTCAGGATGACCTGCTTAAAATTCTTGAGCAAATATTTACTTCTCAAAAACTGCATCCTGCTGCTTTATCTAACATCCTTCAGAAATCAAGCGGAATACCGTTATATGTGGTAGAACTGGGAAATCAACTCAAGAAATACAAAAAAAATGACATTTTAACGGGCTTATTAATAAACCACAAGGAAGAAGACCTCAGCAATCTTGTTCTTGAGGTATTACAGAATCAGCTGGACGAGTTAACCATCACTAAACGCAGCATTTTACAGGTAAGCTCTGTTTTAGGGAGAAGATTTTCTTATCAAATATTACGTCAATTTGAAATCCTGCACATGGACTTGCTTTCCGAATTATATGCTCTGAAGGGACTGGAATTACTGGAAGAACAGGTTTTGCCGGGCGATATCTTCTTTTCTTTTAATCCCTCTTTATTACGTGATGCAGCCTACCGAATGCTTACCAAGCAACAGAAAGAAGAGCTTCATACTCGAGCTGCACGAAAACTGGAGAGGGAACATCACGAGACATCTGCCGATTTTCTTTATGAAATTGCTTTTCACTGGTTAAAAGCAGGCAATTTTTCCAGAGCCAGACTCTATTTAAAAAAAGCTGCAGAAAAAGCACTGGATTTGGGCATGCCGGCTGAATCCCTTGAGCTAATCAATTTCGGGCTGGAAATAATAAACCGCTCCAAAAGGGGTTTGACTGGCTCCAACAGGATGCTGGCTCTTCAGCAGGAAGCCCTTCTGCGAAATCTGGCGGGTAAAGCAGTTCACATGCTGGGCGATTATCAGGTCTCCAGCAAACATTTTCAACAAATGTATAATCTTGCTGAATCTGTAGGGAATAAACACTGGATGACCCTGGCTTGTAAAGGCCTGGCTCTCAATGCCATAGAACAGGGAAAAACCTCGCAAGCTTTTCATTTTCTGGAAAAAGGAGCCACTTTGTATGGTAAATCACTGCCCGCTCATATAAAAAATGTTCAGGGAATTGCCTGGCTACGAAATGGAGATCTGGAGAAAGCACAAAATCTTTTTCAGACCTTAATTGATACAGCTGAGGAAAACAACATTTCATTTCTTTCCCGGGCAGATGCCTGTAACAACCTGGGACTCACTTGCTGGCAGAATGGCGCTTTAATAGAAGCAAAAAATGCTTTTGAAAAAGGGTTGCAATACTGGCGCAGAGAAAAAAATATGTTCGGTCAGGCAGCTACTTTAAACAACCTGGGTATTATTGCAGAAAAACAGGGCAAATATTCACAGGCTTTACGTTTTTACAATGAATCCGCTATTCTTTCAGAACAAACCGGCTATGTTCTGGGACTTACTGCTACTTATGCCAATATAGCAAACCTCCATCTTTTAACAGGTAATGCTGTACAGGCTGAAAAAGCAGCTTTACAATCTATTTATTACGCTGAAATTATTAACCATAAGTACTCAGAGTCCATTGCCCGGGAAAATCTGGGTCTGGCTTATTGTGCCCGTGCAAAACATGAACTTGCCACGAAACAATTAAAGAAAGCTCTGTCTTTAGCCAGTGAACTAAAATTTTCTGAACGTATTGACTCCGCTTCTATCTCGCTGGCCTGGCTTTATATGAAACAACACAAACTCTCCTATGCCCAGGAACGTCTTGCTCAAACCATGAGAGAACCTCTGCCTGAATTAAAACAATGGAAAACTCTGCTTCAAACAGCGCTTGAGGTAAAAAAGAAAAAAACAACCAACCTGATGAAACCTTTTTTAAAGGATTTGTGTAAACGGACATTAAAAGTGCAGCAAAAATGGACATTGTAAGTGCAGCAAAAACGGTCACCAAATGCAGCACTTTTTCTGCCAGGATTTTTGTGTTAGCATTACACAAAAAATCTTCGC
>PWGE01000326.1 GCA_003554345.1 Candidatus Sumerlaeota bacterium
ATAATATTTTCTCAAGAGGGTGCTCAAATACAGTTCCGGGTCTGTTTTTAACGGCCAATACTGTCATGTTAAAACCGTTATATCATTTCAGGCTTACAGATATACCCGATAATGGCAAGAGTCATTGGGAGTCGATACCAAGGAAGTTCAGGATGTTTTCAGAATAGATGCGTTCCAGTTCTGAAGAAGAAAAGAGTGAGGAAAGATAATAAAATTCTTTTTCATAACTCTGCCATGGAAAATCTGTTCCAAAAAAAACTTTTTCTAATCCATGTTTATACGTCATTTTTTTCATACGTTCCGGAGCCAGGTAGGGAAAAGTAAAAGAAGTATCAAAATACACATTATCACGACAGAGCAAATATTTCTCCACATCATCCCAGCGCATATAACCCCCAAAATGGGCCGCAACAAACTTCAAGCGGGGGAAATTACCAGCCACGGAAGCAAACTCAGCTATTGTGGAGTGCATATCTTCAAACGAAACGTCCCATCCACTATGAGTAAAAAGAATAATATCCAGCCTGTCAGCCACATCACAAATCCTATGCATTCGTTCAGTGTCCCATGAAAAACCCTGATACTCCGGATGAATTTTCACCCCGCGGTATCCTGCATTTTTTATTTCTTGCAGAGTACTCTCCGGTTTTTCCACATCAGGATGGAAGGCTGCAAAAGAAATGGTATCAGAAGGCATATGTAAAAGATGGTTATTAATCTGTTTCACCTGTTCCGGCCGGGTTGCTACGGGAAGATTCACCACTTTATCTATCTTATATCTATCCATCACATGACGTAAAGACGAGAGTGACCCTTTATAAGGTGCAGCAAGTACCGAGGTATTCTGCAGGGTATTTACAGCTGTTTCCACTATACTGTCAGGGAAAATATGAACATGCCCATCAATGATCATGGGTTTGTCCACCATATTTTATCAGCAAATCCTTCATTTCACGTACTGCTTGTTTCAAGCCTGTGAAAACACTTCGACTTATAATACTGTGCCCAATGTTAAGTTCTTCGAGATGAGGAAGTGCACAAATTGGCCAGACATTTTGATAATCAAGTCCATGCCCGGCATTAACACGTAAGCCAAGAGAATGAGCATATTGGGCGGCTTTCATCAAGGCATGTAACTCCTGTGAAAAAGGATTAAGGGAACTAAAACTCTGAGAATAAGCTCCTGTGTGAAGTTCTATCCATTCTGCACCACACTCTTTTACTGCTGATATCTGTTCAGGCAGTGGGTCAACGAAAACACTCACCCGTATACCCCCATTTTTCAACCGCTCTATAGTTTTCTGAAGATCCCGCTGATTCTGAACAGCATCCAACCCACCTTCAGTAGTAATCTCCTCACGTTTTTCAGGAACAATACAAACAATATCGGGCTTAATTTCTAAGGCAAAATTGACAATTTCTTCGTACAGTGCCATTTCTAAATTCAACTTGGTTTGTATTGTCTGACGGAGCAATCTCACATCCCGCTCCTGGATATGGCGTCGGTCTTCCCTGAGATGAACAGTAATTCCATCAGCTCCTCCCAACTCCGCCATTATTGCTGCCCGGACAGGGTCGGGTTCTATGGTATCACGTGCCTGTCTCAAAGTGGCAATATGATCAATATTAACGCCCAGTTGAATCATAAAAACAAGCCTCTCAATTTATGTCATCTTCCGGCAGGGAAGCATTTTCATTGTCCTCCTCTTCCTCATCATCTTCCTCCTCTTCCTCAATCTCTTCCTCTTCTTCAGGCTCATTTCTTACAACTACACTTCGGGGGTCGGTATCCACTATTGATATTTCATCCCGCAGACGAGAGGGGAGGGTTTCCCTCAAGACCGGCTGAAGTTCTTTGCCAAAGGTACCTTCTTCTGCCGGAACAAGAACCATCAGTGAAATATCTCCTGCTGATATCTGGGGAACCAGGGACTGAGGTCCTTCTAAAGTCACTGTTACCTCTGAAGGTTCTACAGTTGTTACAAATTCATCAGTAATTCTTTCCAGACGAACCGGCACATCAGTAATTTCTATCTCTTCAATCTCTTCTTCAACGGGCAAAAATACTTCGACCTGGGGAGAACGGTCATAAATTTCAACATTTGAGGGTACATTCAAAGCCACATTCTGGGTGAAAGAAGAAGAACGACCCGCAATATTAACAGGATATGTTTCAATATATTCAAGCTCCTGCAGAACTCGTTGAGGAGCCACTACAGTCAATTCTGAAGGAATTGAAGACAATTCTTCCTCATCCAGATAAAAACCCGGCAAGGGTTCTCCATCTACATTTATTTTTACCGGCACCTCTTTATGGTGATAATTTATTCGTATTCGTACAGTGCGGGGAGTTACTTCTGTTACCGAGATAAGGCCCGGTAAATTTATGACTTTCACATCCAGTGGAGAAATGGGATACTCCTGAACTGTTTCCAGGGAGGTAATCTGAGAAGATACATCAGCCAGATCCAGCTGAAAAATAAAGTTAGAAGGACTGACGGTGGGGACCAAATTTTTTGGTATATTTACCATCACATTAATATTCTGGGAAGCAGGTGATTCAATTCTCACCGATGCGTTTGGTGGGGAATTCGTAATAAGAATAGGGATATTTATGGCCTGAATAGTCATCACCGTAAACATGGCAATCAGCCAGATAAAGTAGGCTAAAACCAGGGATAGAGCAATAAGAGAAAGGTGATTCACCATTGTTCTTTTCCCTGTGCGTGGAAAGAACAGAGAGCTTAAAGTGTCAGCCAGTTTCAGCAGGAGCTGTTTCATCTGTATCCTCTTCTTTATGGGTAAAAACACCAAGTTTCTTGCAAATTTCCCGTTTTAATTCTTTCATAGATTCATATCGATGAAGATTAGCATTATAAGAGAGGGAAATATTTCCTGTTTCTTCTGAAACCACAATAGCCACTGCATCATTTTCTTCTGTGGCGCTGATGGCTGCCCTGTGACGTGTACCGTAGTGTTTGAGGCTGGTAGTATATTCACTGAGACTGAGAATACATGCCGCATTTTTTATTCGATCCTTCTGGATAATAACGGCCCCATCATGCAAAGGAGTAGAAGTGTCAAAAATGGTTTTCAGGAGAAGCTGATTAACGCGTGAATCAATTTCCACGCCCGGTTCCAGGATATTTTTGATTTCCATCATCCCTTCAAAGATCATCAATGCTCCAATCTTTCGTCGGCTTAGATCTTCCACCGCAATCATAACCTCGGTCACGGTAGTTGCTTTCTCAGAACCATATGAGTTTAAAACGCCCACCATTTGGCCCAGATACACAAATATTTTGCGTATTTCATTTTGAAATACAATGATAAATATAACAGTAAAAAGAAAGCCAAACCTGCTTAAAACCAGCAATAAGGTGTTCAAATGCAAAATATTTGCTATCAGGTATAAAGCGAAGGAAAAAAACAGGAAAAATATCAGGCCAATAAAAAGGTAATAGGCACGTCTTCCCTGGATAATCGATAAAAAACCATAAATAAACAACCCTACTATAAGTATGTCAACGACATCTGATAAGGATATATGACGGGTGAGAAGAATAATTTCTTGCATTTGATAAAATATATTTTAAAATTGCTCTTAAATACGGCTTTACACTAAAATAAGTGTAACCTTTATTTTCTCGATTTCAAGCATGGATTGAAAGGAGATAACTCATAATTATCTTAAAGAAAGGTAGAGCATGAAGGAAAATAATAAAAGAAAATTCACCCTGAAAAACCCTGAAGAACCCCAATTATACAGGGACATTTTCCCCTATGAAAAAGTACCCCTTACTCCTTTAAAGAAAGAAAGTTTCCCCTTAAATCCACCTGAAAAGATATGGATTACAGACACCACTTTCCGGGACGGTCAACAGTCTCAACCCCCTTATAGTGTAGAAGATATTCAGAACATTTATCGTCTTCTCAGCGAACTGGATAATAATACCGGGCTCATAAGACAGAGTGAGTTTTTTCTTTACACTGAAAAAGACATCAAAGCAGTAGAAAAATGTCAGTCTCTGGGAGCCACCTATCCTGAAATCACCGGCTGGATTCGAGCTAATCCCAGGGATGCCTCACTTCCCAAAAAACTTGACATCAAGGAAACAGGAATACTTACCTCTGTTTCTGACTATCATATTTTCCTGAAATTGCGTAAAGACCGTCAGCAGGCAATGGCAGATTATCTGGAGGTTGTAGAATCCATCCTGAATCAGGGTATTATTGCCCGCTGTCATTTTGAGGATGTCACCCGATCCGATATATACGGTTTTGCTCTGCCTTTTGCGGAAGAGCTGATGAAATTA
>PWGE01000284.1 GCA_003554345.1 Candidatus Sumerlaeota bacterium
AGACGAATATGGAGCCGGTCGGCGCATCAACAGTTTGCAACTTATCAGACGTTTACCCCGAAAGGGTATGCCTTCTTTTTCCCCACTATTATCGCAACAGATGCCGGGATGGTTTTCAACGAAACCGGACGCTTATTTTGACAAAGAAGAGATTTTCATTATTCCCAGACGAGATGCTCTCACCGTTATTGATGCCTCTGAATGGGGAGATGTTATCTGTCTTTCAGGAGCTGAATACACGGTAGGAAGGGAGATAGAAGCCGAAGAACCTGATTCACACCGGTTACCGCAATGCAACGAACAAGGAACACAGAGCTTTGTTTTTCCTTTCTGTGAGGGAACAGGTGAAAACCCTTCTGAAGTAGAACATATACGTCGAATTTTTCCCGATATACAAGAATATATCAAAGACCAAAGTGCTACATACTTTTCATTAAAGGATTTCAGCTGGCAGGAAGTCTGGACCTACCGGCGCCTTAAAAACAATGGCACACCGGGTGATTTCAAAACTCCCAACAAGGGCGATATCACCATGCAAAATTGGTTTCCCGGTAATGACTACCCTTATGGTTCCCTTTTCAAAAGCCGGAAAGACACAAAAGAGGAGTATGATGACTGGCAGGGCGGTCTGCAATACGACGAAATAAGACGAGCAGAAAAGCACGCTTTAGCTTTCCATTCTTATTATAAAGAGAAAGTAGATGACAATTATCCCATCCAGTTTCTGTACGGCAATGACTCTAGAAATATGATGGATACCGTTCATGGTCTTTCAAAGCTTCCTTATTTTCGTGGTACCCGCCGCATTACGGGACTTTATAATTTTCGCATTCTTGAGAAGTATTACAACGCAAACCCCCATACCTCTTACCGCTTTTTTGACACCGTTGGTATCGGCAATTACACAGCAGACATCCATCCCGTTACAACCCATGATTATGGTGTTTCTCCCCGCATCACCCATCCTCTTCCCTTTTATATACCATACCGGGCCCTGGGATCTTCCAATGTTCGAAACCTTTTAGCCGCAGGTAAGAACTATGCTCAAACCTTTATCACCAATTCAGCGTACCGCGTACACCCTGTAGAATGGGCTGCAGGCACCGCCGCCGGTATAGCTTCAGTTTTTTTATCTCAAAAAAATCTCAGCAACTACTCACTTCTGAAAAAGAAGTATTTAGGGGAACTTCAAAAAGCGGTGGCTTCTGTCGCTCCTCTCCACTGGGAGGCTTTTGACAGCGAAACACTGCCAACACATCAAGAAGAGATTTTTCTTCATCCTCATTGGTTGAGGAAAGATACAAAGGGGATAACCCTCGAGCTTTTTTATCCCCAAGCCCGGGCAGTATGTATTACTGTGCCGGGGGAAATGAGTCAATCCCTTATTACCCGGCAAGGGAAAGCTTCATGGCACATCCCTTTTTCTTACATGGGCAAGCCTGTTGTTTTTGAATGGCTGGATGAAAACGGTGAGATTCTTCATCGTAGCAGGGAGGTACTCTCGTCTTTCTGATGATTATAACGAGAGCAACCTTATATACAGGGAATGAAATCCTGTATTCTCTGTCTTGAAGTGAAGGTGCCGCATTAAGACAAAAAATTGGCTGTCATCACTGCAAAGTCAGGATGGTCTACATAATCATTGCCTCTTTCAAAGCCACACCCAACACTTCCGGAAAAATGACCGGTGTAAAATACCTACCCCTTCTCTTCTTTGACAAGGAAATAGGGGTTTTTGCGAAGCAAGGGCACAGTAAAGTCAATCATAGAGACAGCATCTATACAAAATACATCAGCGTTACCAACTTTGTGAAGGGTCATTATATTTTCCCGCAGAAAGAGGGGAGCCAGTTTATTGAAATCGGTAGGTGGTTTATTCCAATCATGCAGGTAATTACATACCTCTACCCTTTTCCCGGAGGAGGTATAACATATTCCACGGGTGGATTCCTTCTGGATATGATAAGGCACTTCCGCAAGTTCCTCACAACAATGAATAGTTGTATTACTTTCCTGATCACAACCAATTAATAGAATCAGCCCCTGATCCAAGTAGTTTTTATAGAATGGACTTTTCTTATCACATGGTGTGATACCCTTGTGATGTTCACCCTGAAGAAAGCTGGTTGAAGGTCCAATAGCAGCCGTGGAATGGGTAGGATGAAGAGAGCGCCTGGCTTCTTTTCTTTTCCGGAAAGTCTCCGGAATAAGACCTGTCCAGCAAGGAGTATCAGAAATATGCATGGAAGGAGGATTCCGGGGTGAATCTTCTCTTTTTCCTGTAAAAGTGGGAACAAAAACAGTACCTTTTTCTCCTACCACTTTCAATAGGGCTTCAATAACAGTCTGAGGTCCTCCCTGCACATATCCAAAACTCTTCAATGAGCTATGGACAAAGAGGGTAGTTCCAGGATTAACTGGTATACCGCGCAAATCATCAGCAATTCTTTCCTCAGTTATTGACACAATCTCTTCTCCTTTTTAAACTCAGGTAACAATAGAAGAGACACCTATTTAAAGGATACGGACCTGCCTTACCACCACTTATTGTCCTCAACCATCCCCCCATTTTTCCAGGCTTACCCAAACCACCCCCCAGACATAAAGTTGCCTGTGTGGCTCTTCTATCGATTCCTCTCTATCACCAGACCTTTGCTTTAGAGGAAGAGCTTCCCGTTTTTTCCTTGCCGGAAGAATGCGAATAGGTAATACGATCCTTGAACTCCATCTTTTTCCCGATGTTCCACTGCTGTACTGGTCGGAAATAACCCACTACACGGGAATAAACTTCCGTTTTTGCCTGGCATCTTTTCTTGCTCATACCTGTACTCCTTCTGTTTCATTTTCTTCATAGGGGCAGGAGAAATGTTCTCCTGAAATATATCCATGAACAGGACATATTGTAAAAGTCGGGGTCAGAGAAATATAGGGCATGGTAAACTGGTGCGTCATACGTTTCAGTAACAATTTCACGAGATGAATATCAGTGATTCTTTCTCCGAGCATAGTATGGAATACTGTTCCCCCCGTATAACGGGATTGCAAAGGATCCTGGTGCTTGAGCGCGAGCCACAGGTCTTCAGTAGCATCAACAGGCAACTGAGTAGAATTGGTATAATAGGGCACTTCTTCAGTACCGGACTGTTGTATACCAGGCACATATTGACGATCCAGCCTGGCAAGGCGGTAAGAAGTCCCTTCTGCAGGGGTAGCTTCAAGATTATAAAAATGTCCTGTTTCTTCCTGAAAAGCCCTGATTACACCCCTCATCCAGTCGAGAACCATCATGCTGAATTGATGTCCTTCTTCAGTAAATATGCTGACCCCCAGAAAGTTCTGGCATGCCTCATTCATGCCAATGAGACCAATAGTAGAAAAATGATTCTTCCAGTAGGAACCATGCCGTTTTTTCATTCCCTGTAAATAATAGCGTGAGTATGGATATAACCCCTGGTCGGTAAACTTTTCCAGAATAGCCCGCTTTATTTCCAGGCTATCCCTGGCTAACACCATTAATTTTTTCAATCGTGCAAAAAAGTCCTCCTCTGTCTGAGCTTCACAACCCAGTCGGGGCATATTCATAGTAATAACCCCTATGCTTCCGGTCAGGGGATTTGCTCCAAAAAGGCCCCCTCCACGGCGTTTTAGTTCCCGGTTATCGAGGCGTAGACGACAGCACATGGAACGGGCATCTTCCGGACTCATATCACTATTCACAAAATTAGAAAAATAGGGGATACCGTATTTGCCGGTCATTTCCCATAAAGGGTCGAGTTCTTTATTATTCCAATCAAAATCTTTTGTAATATTATAAGTGGGTATAGGAAAGGTAAAAATACGTCCTTTAGCATCTCCCTGCATCATAATCTCACAAAAAGCCCGATTTATCATATTCATTTCTTTCTGAAAGTCTTTGTAACAAGCATCTTTTTGTTCACCACCAATAACTACCGGCTGGCCGGCATAGAGAGAAGGAACTTCCAGGTCCATGGTAACATTGGTAAAGGGAGTCTGAAAGCCCACCCGGGTAGGAACATTCATATTATAAACAAATTCCTGGATCGCCTGTTTCACCTCTTTATAAGACAAATCATCATAATACACAAAAGGAGCCAGGAGAGTATCAAAGCCAGAAAAAGCCTGAGCTCCGGCTGCTTCTCCCTGGAGGGTATAGAAAAAGTTGACAATTTGACCCAGCGCTGTACGAAAATGCCGGGGTGGATCAGCTGTTATTTTCCCATAAGCCCCGCCAAATCCCCGATGGAGAAGGTCTTGCAAATCCCAGCCACAACAGTAGG
>PWGE01000263.1 GCA_003554345.1 Candidatus Sumerlaeota bacterium
AATTACGCCCTCCCAAACATATTCAACAGATTGAATAAACCTGTGTAGTGGTACGTCTCTTTTACCTCATTGTTTATGCCCTTTTCACCGATATTTCTTTTACACAGCTGTCAAACTCAAGCATTACAAGGGTGAAGAAGAGGATAATAGAAATGAAAATTCCTGATAAAGTTGCAGGCACCCTTTCCTCTGGTCTGATTTATTACTGGAAAAATGCAGTTAATTGGAATGTACTGACATAGATTGATTTATTTTTTAATCAACTTTATCTGTATTTTTATTCAATCAAAACCATACAGGAAAACAAATGCATGTTAAAAATATCATGGAATCAATTATTACGATAACACCTGGAAAAAGGAAGGAAAAATACACTGAAATACAGATTGCAGAGGATTACAGGAGAGTTATTCATGTCAGCACGAGTGCTAACGCCACCAATGTTGAAAAAAAAATCCAGAAAAAGAAAGTATCACGCAAAGCCCGCAAAGTCGCAAAGAAAACAAAGAATCAGTCAAGATCGTAAAAGATAAGAAAGAACGCAAAGTCAAAAAAGCTCGCAATAAAGACCATTACAAACATTTTGAAAGAAACGTCAAATTATCTCAGGGTAGAGACGCAATATTTTGCGTCTCAAAAAGGTTTTATTTTCAGAGGAGAATAAACTACGAAAAGCACAAAAGAACACGAAATAAAGATAATATCATGTTTTCCGGTGCTGGTTTTCTGTCTTTATGAAAGTTCACTTTAGCGATTTTGTGATCTTTGTTATCTTTCGCGGTCTTTGGTTTCTCTACAATATTCTTTAAAACCTTTTCTTACAAGGTATTCCTGAAAGTCCGCCTCTGGCGGGTTTGCGGCTTTGCGAGCTCTTTGCGTAATACATTCTTATTCTTAGTTCTTCCCCATTCTGACTCCCGTCTCCCGAATTCTGACTCCTGCGGGTAGTTTTATTTTCAGAGGAGGCAAATAAGAAGCTTACTGATAGTCAGGTGATTAAACAGGAACAGGCCAGGAAGAAGCCGGTGAAGTTATTTGTTATTTTTCCTCTTCCCCGTTTTCCTTCGAACCTTTTTCCTGCAGAGCATCTATAACAAAACCACTTTTCTTTATCAATTCTATCACAAAGGCTAATCCGATAAATACCCAGAAGGCAATAAAAGCAGTCACCATTACAATTAAACCACGCTGGGGAAAGACTCTTTGGGGGTCAATAACACCCCATGTTACAGCTTTGGCAAACCTGAATTGACCATCTTCTTCACCAACCAGGCGCTCTGTAAGTATCTGTTCAATATCCAGCTGAATCTTATTATCCTGATATTCGTCAAATTTCCCCTCTACCAGGTATCTTTCTTTTTCGAGGGCATCCAGACCCGACTTCTTGTCTTTTAGTAACTCATTGAGTTCTGCTATTTTTTCGTCCATTTCCGTCAGGGTGCTTTCCTGTATCCTTTTTTGCTGATTCAAACCGCTCAAAGTTGCCTTTTTCGTAATATATTCAGATTTCAGCTCGGTATAAACCGGGTTTATTTCTTCATTGCTCAAAGCCCCTTTTAAGACCTCTGGCAAATCAGAATCATACTGTATCAGGGTTTGCCACAACGCATCATCGGTGATGGTCCGACGCAAAGGAATTACCTCTTTCTCCTCAGCATGGCTTGCTGCCAATTCTTCTACGACCGCTTCTGTTTCTGCTATTTCGACCACGGTATCTTGTAACTCTCTGACATACTCATTACGATTCTTAGAAAGAGCTTCAATTTCTTCTTCAATTATGGGGATCTGACCTTCATAGTAAAATATCTCTGCCTGAATGTCACTTAATTCCCCAAAATAACGATCATGAGACTCTGAAACCAGATCGATATTCATTTTTAAATCTCTCGTCAATACCTCATTCAAGCGTTCAGACGCCAGTAGAATCCACTCATCTACAATCTTTTTAGCCAGTTCAGGTGTGGGCGCATCAGCCTGTAATCTAACCAGTGGGGAGTATTTTTTCTCAACATTGGTGTCCTGTTCAATATAAGTCTCCACATTCACCATACGTCGGAATGTCCGGAGGTTAAGATCCTCTTTTTCTTCCCTTATTCCACTTCTTTCCAGTACCTGATTCAGGATATCATCACTCATGAGAACAGGTTGAGCCGAAGGTATGGAAAGAGTTTCAGGAGTAAAGCCAGACGTCAAAGGGTTTCGTACGACAAGCATGGTACCGGAGGTAGAATATGTTTCTCCAAGCACAAAAACCACTACTACTGCTGACAGTACAGCTGCTACCAGGG
This sequence comes from Candidatus Sumerlaeota bacterium, assembly GCA_003554345.1. Lineage (GTDB taxonomy): Bacteria > Sumerlaeota > T1SED10-198M > T1SED10-198M > T1SED10-198M > T1SED10-198M. The sequence continues at coordinate 2,289 of PWGE01000263.1, forward strand.
TGCCGCCTATCACCATTTTCCATCGTTTCATTACAGCTATGAGAAGCTCTATTCCACTTACATTAATGTCTTCGTTATATTTCATTGTCGCACCTTACATATTTTATGAGTATAATTGCAATTAAAGCAAATAAAACTGCAAAATCAATATAATACAATCTATTCTGCTATTATACAAAAGCTAATCTATGACGTATTTCATTCTCAAGTCCATAGGATTCCTTTTCTTTTACCTCTCCTCTTTCTCCTTGTTATTCCTTCACCTTTTCCCAGGCTTCATCCAGTTTGCTCCCAATATGTATAAATTCACTGCCAAATGCCCGTTCGGGATTATTGACAATTTTTTTCTCCAGAGAGTCAATCGCCCGGGAAATACTCCTTTCTTGCCTTCTTTGCGAAAACATCTCAAACCAACCGTAATGGTCTTCCCTTTGTTCCCGGTACTCCTGCAACCTGCTTAAATCCTGGCGATAACTATTGAGTCGATCCAGGGGGTTATAAGTAATAGTCAACTCTTTATTATCAAAGTCAACATGTACCTCTCTGCCTTCCTTAGCCAGGGCAGAAAGATACACTCTTGCCTGACCATGCGCTGAAAGTACGTATCCTTCTGACGGAATCTCATGGTCATTGCCACCTAATTGAACCACCTTCCCTTCCTCAACCACTGCCTCTATCCCCCATTCATTAGTCCCTGTTCTGCTTCCAAATTCCTGGGTATAAACAATAAGCTGGTCGGGGCCTCTTCCCCCGGGATATTCATTATCAGGCGGATTAGATGTATCAAAGGAAACCACGTACTCCCTTATAACCGCTTCCGATGCTCCAACCAGAAAAACCATTGATAACACCAGAAAAAGGGGACAAATAACTCGTCTCATGGCTGACTCCTTTATTATCTTTCATGCCACTTTTGTATTTGACAAAACCACAATTACTTAAAAAACCAGATACAAAACCACTCGAAAATATCTCGCTATATTGCACTCTTTTTGTTCTCAAAGTCAAGCTGAAAACCCATAATCAGCAGGGAAGTATATGAATCGCCTCCAACGGTATCACCGCCCATACCTGTTCATAGTTTGCTACTGCTTCAGCCATGGCTGTATGAGGTATGGTAACAGGAAACCCGGCATCCAAAACTATCTCGGGACTGACAGACCAGGTATCAATTTTGTGAACAGTGCAGAAAAATCTTGCAAATCGATCGGTATCTATCTCCGGTTTATGACGATACAATACTATCGTTTGAGGAAAGATAACCGTATTAACCGGTCCCGGGGGTAATGTGGATTTTTTAACAGGTTTTTCTGCCAGGTGTAACCACTTTTCATTCTCTACCTTTTTAATATATCCCTGCACAATATTTTTCATCCTGAAGAGAGTCGCTACAAAAGTGGAAGCCGGATTTTTATATATTTCTTCCGGGGCACCTATCTGCACTATCTTCCCCTCATGAATAACACATAATCTGTCTGCCAGATAAAATGCTTCTTCAAGGCGATGGCATATATGGAGAATAGTAACATTCAAACGCTGATGAAGCCCCTTTAATTGCCTCATCAACTGGTCTCCTGTCTTTTCATCGACAGCACTCAATGGTTCATCAAGGAGAAGAATCTCCGGCCGGATAGCCAGCGCCCTTCCCAGAGCTACACGTTGTTTTTCTCCACCTGATAAATGACCGGGATACCTCTCAGACAGATGAGAGATACCCAGAAGTGTCAGCATATCATGGACTCTTTTCTTTTTTTCCTCAGGTGTTAATGACATAACTTCCAGACCAAAGGAAACATTTTGCCAGACATTTTTAAAAGGCAGCAGAGCATAATCCTGTGGCACATAGCCAATACGACGCCGTGCAGGATCTATCTTTGTCACTTCCTGCTCTCTGATATAGATTTTTCCGCTGCCCGGTTTCCTTAATCCGGCTATGAGCTCAAAAATAAGGGTAAAATGTTTCCTTTGGTCTGGAAGTTATGTCAT
>PWGE01000164.1 GCA_003554345.1 Candidatus Sumerlaeota bacterium
TATAGCCTGGGGAGAATAAGGTAAATCAAGCTGATCTACAGCAAAAACACTTCCCGTCTGTCCCCCGGCTGTCTGGACTTCATCAAAGCCAAGAAAAATATCATAACGGTGCGCCAGCTCACTCAATCCCTGAAAAAATCTTTTCTCTGCAATACGGTGTCCACCAGCGCCCTGAATTGGTTCCACCACTACGCCTATAATTTCATCTTTATATTTCTTCATGTATCCTTCCAGCATTTCCAGGCTCTGATTGGTAATCCGCCTGTTTTCTTCCCCACTGTTGCGGGTATCAATCGCAGGAAAAGGGGCCTTAATATGACCGGGAGCCATACCATGAAAATCCCTGGTAATCACCGGAGCATGTTCCATATGGGTAACATTCAAAGCAAATATTGTCCGCCCATGAAAAGCCTGGTCAAAATAGATAAAACGCCGAAAGAGCTGAGTTTTTTTCTTGTGAGCCATTTTCTGGTCATGAAGATTGATAAGGTACTTCATCATATTTTCCACAGCTTCAGCACCTGAATTGACGGCATAGACCTCAAGGTCTGGATTTTTCATGCATTGAGGTGCCAGAGAATAAAGGAGCCGATAATAATCCACACAGAATGGAGTCAGAAAATCCGGATTAGCCACTTTATTATTGGCAGCCAGCATTAATCGCTTCTGGTAATTTTCATCAGTTAAGCCAGGATGATTATACCCCAGTAATTGTGCCCCGTAAAAGCCTGCCCAATCGAAAATCTTCTTTCCTTCCAGGGTATGAATCCACATACCGTGACAATTCTCCAGATCCAGAACAAAGGGCATGGGCTCAACAATGACATATTTTTGAAGCTCCTCTATAAGACTCTCACTTGATCTTCTCTGATACTCGTTCATAACCCCCCTCCTTTTACCATCTTTCTTTTCCATCAGCAAGTTCTTACACCACCATATACCAGCGATAACCGACCAACGTACCTGTTCCGATAATCAAATATATGCAGTAAAAGAATATGCTTTTGATGAGGTCCGTTTTCTTTCCCGTTTATTGGTGAACTCAACCAGTTGGAAGTTACTATTTCTATTTCCAGGCAACTTTTCCCTTCCCACACATACTATTTCTTCAATTCAACCAGACAGACTTCTTACCTGATTCCTGATCCCTGAGCAATCCAATTCACGATATACCATAGCTTTTTAAAAACTGAATCTACGTTATTGTATCACTTTTTTTCATCTCATTGGTCATTTTTTGCAAACAAGCGGCGGGTAATATGAGGCACCTCATCCTCTGTCAGAAGAGCGGTGACTATTAAAATAAGGGTAGAAAGAGGAAGGGCTATAACAAGCGGATCCATGAGGTTAAAGGGTTCGGAAAGGATTGTTTCAGAACCGATAAGCAAGTCTGACACGCCAAAGACAGAAGCCGTACTTTCATGAGCAAGCAGGAATAAAAAGAGGGTCACAAAGAAGCCGGTGAGGGAGCTGGCAATGACGCTTTTACGGGTAGTTTTTCTCCAGAAAATAGCGGCGGTATAGGAAGGAAGAAAAGTGGCAGTACAAAAGCCAAAAAACATAGCTGTTGCCTGGGCAATAACACCTGCCGGCAGATAATACGAAAGTATTACCGTCACAATCAATGCTATCACAATGCCGGTACGTGTTAAAAGAATGGCTCCCCTTGAAAGACCCAGCCCTTTTTGAAAAACATCTCTTCCCACTGCTGTCCCAACCGTATGAAACTGGGAACTGAGGGTGGAAATAGCCGCTGAAAGAATGCTGAGCATAAAAAGATACATGAACCAGGGGGGCAGGGCTTCACGAATATAGAGGGGGATAATACGATCAATATTACTTTCGTATTCTACAGCCAGCATATCGTATTCCTGCAAAAAATAGAGATTGGAAAGGGTCCCTACAAAATAAGAGCCGCCGACCATAATAAGAATAAACAAACTTCCTGCCACCAGGGAACGATACAACTCTCTTTTCGATTTCACCATCATGAAACGAACAGCGAGCTGGGGCTGAGCTAAGACACCTATCCCCACACCAATAGTCAGGGATGTAACAATAAGCCACCATAAAGGGGATCCACCCTGAGGCATGGCAGTCCATCCCTGATGACCTGCTTCTACCAGCTCCGGAGGTATCCGGTCTTTAACAGTATTCAATGTTTCAAATGCTGTTCGTATGCCTCCCGCCATTCGTACCGTGAAGAAGATGAGAAATATGCTTCCCATAAACATAATGCCACCCTGCATGGCATCAGCATACATGACACCTTTAATACCGCCCAGCAGAACATAAAAGGTGACAATGAGAGAAAATATCATCAAAGAGAAGTTATAGTCCACCATAAAGGTTTCCTGAAGTATGCGTGCTCCCCCAATAAGCACAGCAGCAGTATAGATAGGCATCAATATGAAAATAAAAATACCACCAAATATCTGAATAAATTTAGAATTAAAACGTCGACCCATGACTTCTGGAAAAGTATGTGCCTGCAAAATATATCCAATCTGTCTCATGCGCCTCCCATAGACGGCAAAAGCTATAAAAATGCCCACAAAAATATTCAAAAATACCAGCCAGAACATACTCAGTCCCACTTTGGCAGCCATTCCTCCAAAACCCACAATAGCAGCGGTACTGATAAAAGCAGCTCCATAGGAAAGGGCAAGGATTAAAGGATGTATTTTACGTCCTGCAACCAGGTAGTCGGAGCTGTTACTGGTCTGACTGTATCCTTTCACACCAAGATATGCCAGTGCAGAAAGATACAGGATAATAATAATGGTTACCCATACGGGATTCATGGACTTCACCTCGACATGAACATAAAAAAGAGAGGCATATTGTATATATAAACAGGCGTATTGCAATACCATAGAGGGGATATTCACAAGGATCTATGGGTGCAGGTACCAGCTGTCAATTTTGTTTTTTCTGGAAGTGCAATAACACCGCACCTGGCAGCTATTTTATTTTGATTATAAATATGTTATAATTTTAGGTTACAAAATTAATCAGGTTTATTTTATATGACAACTCAAAATAACAAACAAACCCATACCTACTCTTTTTATGTAGGAGGCATGACATGTGTTTCCTGTGCAGCAACAGTAGAAAAGGCCTTAAAGGGATTAAAAGATGTAGTATATGCTTCTGTTAATCTTTCTACAGAAAAAGCGGTCGTAGTCAGTGAGACCTCTCTCTCTTTTGAAACCATAGCAAAAACTGTTAAAAATGCCGGTTATTATGCTTACGAGGACAAACCTTCTGCCGATGTCATTGAAGCACGCTATCGTGAAATGAAAAAACGCATGGTATTGAGCTGGGTACTCACCATACCCCTCATGATACTGATGGTCTTTCACTTTGCCGGAATTCATCCCCCCTACTTTCAGCATGCCGAATTAGTGCTGGGAGGTATCGTTATTTTCATAATCGGCAGGAAAATATTTAGAAGTGCCTGGACAGCACTTTCCCACTTTCATGCCAACATGGACGTTCTGATATCGCTTGGTTCACTTTCCGCCTGGTTGACCATCATCCTGTATTTTACACCTATTCCCATCAATTCATTTGGCACCTTAGGTGCTATGATTATGGCTATCCACCTTACGGGGCGCTATATTGAGTCTTATTTACGTGACAGAGCGGGAAAAACCATTCAAGCACTCACCGAACTGCAGGCAAGAGAAGCAATATGCCTGATTGACGGCAAAGAAGTCACGCTTCCCATAGAAAACATCACGCCGAAAACAAAGGTGCTGGTACGAATGGGTGAGCGCATTCCACTGGATGGAACAATAACAGAAGGGAAGGGACTGGTTGATGCCTCCATGATCAGCGGAGAACCCATCCCCCTCAAAAAGAAGATATCTGATGAAGTGATCGGGGGAACCGTTCTGACGAATGGACGGCTGGTTATTGAAGTTACACGAACGGGTGAAGACACCTTTCTCAACCAGATGATACAGCTCATCGAAGAAGCCCAGGGAACAAAGGTTCCCATACAGGCATTAGCCGACCGCATAACCAACTATTTTGTACCGGTGGTATTTCTTCTGGCAGTGATAGCAGGAATCAGCTGGTTTTTCTTTTATCAGTCGTGGCAACCCTTTCTGGCACAGGCAGCCGGCATCATTCCCTGGATAAATCCTGAGATGGGCGCTGTCTCAACCGGAATCTTTACCTTCATTGCCACACTGGTCATTGCCTGTCCCTGTGCACTGGGTCTGGCGACCCCTATGGCTCTTGTAA
>PWGE01000080.1 GCA_003554345.1 Candidatus Sumerlaeota bacterium
GGATGAAAAACAGGAAAAAAGAATTTAGGGAAATATACTGGTGTAGGTCAGGACCCCGAGGGATCCCCCGAACAGTCCATCACCCTTGCGAGTGACTCGGCTACCCTCTGGGCAAGCAGAGGGGGTACGGCATTGCCTATCTGCTGGTATGTCGCCTTCTTTCCGCCATGGAACTCGAAATCGTCCGGAAATGTCTGAATTCTGGCACACTCCCGTTCCGTAAGCATCCTGATCTCATCATCTGAATATTTTACTAGTGCATCGGATCCATCCTTGTAGTATCTTGCAGAAATTGTATAAGATGGTTCTTCAGGATCCAAGTGTTGCCATCCGAAACCGTACCCTCTCTCTTCGTTTCTCTTTTTTCGCTCCCTGAATCCGTCTATCATCTTCTGGCTCAAAAAATAAACGTCCTCCACTCCGTCTCGGTCAAAAAGAACTTCACCTGCACCCCTCCACCTCTCCAATTTATCTCCATTTAGCTTCTGCATTGGATGGTTAGAATGGGTTGGTTCTGGGAATCTTATTACCGATGGATCGGGAGAGGCAATAAAAATAACCCTTTTCCTTTTTTGTGGGACACCGTAGTCTGCAGCATTCAGTTTTTTGTAATCAACCACGAACCCGAGGGAGTCTAACTTCCTTTCTATTACACGTGTCACTTTTTCCCCGTGCACTGTTTCCATTGTTAGGATGCCGGGAACATTTTCCATCATAACCGCCTCGGGCTCCAGATATTCTATTAGTCTAATAAATTCCTCGAAAAGTGAGTTCCTGGGGTCGTCGGGATCTCTCCTACTCGCCCTAGCGTGGCTAAATCCTTTGCAGGGGGGTCCACCAACCACGACACCAACCTCTTCACTATCTATGATATCTGACAGTTCTCTGGGTTCTATCTCCCTAATATCTCTACATAATGTCTTTGCATCAAAATTCTTATCAAACGTTTTTACTGATTTTTTATCTTTGTCAATCCCGAGAACAATATTGTATCCTGCTTCCCTGAATCCTTCACTAATACCACCCGCACCGCAAAAAAGATCGACCACATTCAATTTTACATCAACCATTTATTCATAACTCCTGCAAAAGTGTAAGGTAAAATATTCTATTAAGTTAATTACAGAGAATCTACTACTTCCACCAAAATAATATTTTTTATCCCTACCCAATAAAAACCTATAGATCTAGAAAACCAAAAATAAAAATAATGTATGGGTAAAAATGGTGGAAAGAAAAATAACCTTACCTCTTGGGATGACAGAAACTACAGCGGGGGAAATCAGAAGAAGGACCGATCCAGAAATTGCTTTCAAGGTACTGAAGGAAACGGGGTTCGGAGGACCCGAGCAGGAAGTATACGACTTCATATCCAGGGTTCCCGATTTACTGGGGTGGCTTGGGAAGGATGGCAGGGTTTTCCCCTGGAGAGAGACCACGGATCCATGGGGAGTATATATCGCGGAAATCCTACTAAAACGGACCCGAGCTAGCGCGGTAGAAAAAATTTATGAAGGTTTTATTCGAAAATTTCCCAACCCCAGAGCCCTCCGTGGCGGAAGTAAAAAAGAAATTAAAGGACTTATAGAAGAGCTGGGATTGGTAAATCGACGAGCTAAAACTCTAAGAGACGTAGCAAAAAAATTTTCCATTGACAATAAAGTTCCCAGTTCACTGGAAGAGCTAAAAAAACCGTGGGGGGTCGGGGAATATTGCGCAAGAGCTTGCCAGATTTTTGCACGGGGAAAAAAGCTAGGCCTGATAGACTCCAATATTGGGAGGGTTATTGGCAGGGTATTTGAGCCCCAAATGCCCGCTCAGCCACATAAAAGCGAGAAAATGTATTTAATGATCGATTCTCTCGTTCCTGACGAAACAAATTTGGCTAGGGCCTTTAATCTATCATTAATTGATTTGGGGGCAAAGGTATGCACCCCGAAAATTCGGAAATGCAAAAAATGTCCTCTTAAAGATATTTGCGCAGGATATTGATTAGGAAATACAAATTGGTTAAGCTCAATAAAGAAACACACCTTATTTTTCTATTGATAAGAAATATTTTACTATTGAAAACTATACGATTTTTTCCCTACCAAAATCGAGCGGTTGATTACGGAAGAAAATTGGCACAATGCCTCTCCCCTACTAGGATGCTTTTTCCGTTGATATCAATTTAGCAAAAATGATAAAAAGCTCTCTCTAATAAAAAAAGATGGAGGGAAGTACGTATGGCCAAGGATTCATTACAAGGAATCATTGATTGGCGTGTTTATTTAGGGATCTGAACCCAAAAAGGTCCAATAGGTAAAACTCGGGGCTATTGGGTTTAGTAAACAAAACCAGTATTTCAAAAAAATACAAGGCGTAATAACGTTTTTTAAGGCAAAGGTGTTGTTTTCTTTTGGATAAATTAAATATCTAAATAAAATACTGGTCAAGAATTTACCTACCGTCCAAATATACGGTAGCTGCTTTATTTTCTATGAGCCTTTTTTTTGGTTCCGCCCTAATCTATCCATTCTTCGAATTCGTCTGGGAGTAATTCAATTATTTCGCCAGCCTCCATCGACCTTAAATCATAGGTCAGCCGGAGCTGGTTAATTAATAAACTGAACCTTCTAGCACTCCCTCCTTTATTTTTACTAACGGATCCTATTTTGTCTCTATCTTTGTTTTTATTTCGATATAGTTTGTTTGCCACCTCGACCAAGTTTTTGCTAGAAATAATGTACTGCCTTGATGCAATTTGCTCCCTCATGTCTTTAAGTATGTGGGGATCTGAGTCCAAAAATAGTTTAGATTCCTCATCGCCATGTAAGGAATAAATATAGTATGGCCCTGCTACGGAATGCCTATAATATCTCCATAGTCCGGATTTACAAATATACCTAGCAATCTCGTATATTTTTAGATGATCTTTTTTCTTTTTGCAAAAATTATCTATCCAAAGATATGCGAGCCAGGTAAACATTCTGTTCTCGCCAAGTACTTCTTCTATTTTTATTTCTTTCTCCTTGATCCTGTTATGGAGATATCGGCCTACATCCAAGCTGGATCCGAAGTGTTTTGTCTCGTCAACCTCTACGTCAAATCTCATTTGCTCTGAGTATGGCTTCTCCTTGAAATATGTTGGAGGGTTTATCTTGGTAGGTTTTTCAAGCTCTTTTATGTAGTTGGTAAATTCATCCAGTCCCTTATCGGTAAATCTCCTAATTTTTACCACTTTTATCACCTTCCGAAATCCTCTTTATTGACTTCTTTCCATTCACTAATCCTCCGGTTGGAGAACTCCTCTGTTACAGAGTTTATCCATTTTTCGACCTCGTTATCATTGAAATTATTTTCGCTGGGATGGAGGACGTCGGGAGGTTTTTTGGTTGCAATCATACATGCAAAATCCATCCATTTTTTATGCCACCCGCTAAGGTTTTCGGGATTCATAACCTCGTCCTCGATATACACAATACGCTGAAGTATTTCTCTGAGAATTGCTGGATAGGAGGAGAGCCTGAAAACGGGATCGGATTCTGCCATCTCCAGTACTCCATCAATTTTGCTATTTATGAACAGTTCAGGCATTCCTCCTCTTCCGGAATAATCGATTTTCCATAGTTCCTTCCCAATGTCATCTGGTATAACAGGCAATAGGGATTCGACCCTTCCCGCCTTTATTTCTGGCTTGATCTCTTCCGCGATTCCCACTATCCTTGAGTTCTTGTCCGTGACCAAGACACGAAATTTTAAATTTTCAACGAACCCAACCCCTTTAAGGCTTAATTCCTCTCTGGGCCCTATATTCTCGACACGACCGAAGTCAAATCTTCTGAATTCCAGTTTGTGGTAGGCATTCAGGTAAACCCTTGCCCCATCTGGAAAACCTGCCCCCTCTAGATCCAAACTTGCCTGGAACCTCTTCTCCTGCCTTCCATTTACCTTTTGTAGCTAGACTACCGTCAAAAAGAATAGATGGTGGCGTCACTTCTCTCCATTCTATACCCTTACTTTCATCTATGAGCTTCTCTTTTTCATCTAAACACTTTCCTTCCTTAGCAGAGCTAAATTTAACCTCAGCTTTTTTGGATACATCGGCAACTTCATCGAAAAAGTCAACATCAGTGACGGCCTCTTTACCGAGACCTCTTGCTATCCGATCCAACATCTTAACCATAACCCTTTCTATCTTCCTGAGTTTCCGTTTTTCTAAATCACGAAAGGTATCGAAGTCCGATATGTCTGCCTCGTACC
>PWGE01000067.1 GCA_003554345.1 Candidatus Sumerlaeota bacterium
ATGTTTTGTCTTGGTCTTTTTTGCGAGCTTTTTCATCTTTTGCGATCTTGATTGATTCTTTGTCTTCTTTGCGGCTTTGCGAGCTTTGCGTGAGACAATTCTTATTTTTCTCTTTAATTTCTCCCTCTGAATCATAGCATTTTATATCTGTTAACTATTATTTATTAACTATTATCTATAAAAGTCCTGTATATCGATGCAAATTTTCTGTATTCTTAATCTTCCTGGTCTTATCCTGTATATCCTGTCCATCCTGTTAAATCTTTTCTTCTCTGAGATGTTTCTTTCTCATCTTTTCTTTTCCAAAAGATTTACTTCTGCTTTGCGGTCTTTCTTAACCTTTGCGATCTTTGTCTTGATCCCATATTTATTTTCTGTGGTATGACTTTGCGGCTTTGCGTAACTTTGCGTGAGACAATCTTTTTCCGGGTTTTCTCTTTTCCAAAAAATATCTCTCTGCTTTGCGGTCTTTATCTTCTTTCCCAATTCTTCTCCGTGGTATGCCTTTGCGGCTTTGCGAACTTTGCGTGAGACAATTCTTATTCTTCTCTTTAATTTCCCATTCTGAATCATAGCGTTTTATCTATTAACTATTACTTATTAACTATTCCTTATTAACTATTCCTTATTAACTATTATCTAAAATCCTCCCGCCCCCTACTGCAACCATCGCTCAAGATTCTCTTTCACAAAATCATCATCCGGCAGCCACGAATAATCGCGAATCACCCTATCAATCTCTTCTGCCTGACCGGTAGAAAGAGAAAGGTTTTCATCCAGGCAATATCGAGTGGGCAGAAGGCCCTGCCTGCGCAACACCTCATTTATACCGGGGATACAGCCGGCAAAATTATGAGCGGCATCGAATATAGCAGCATTGGCATCGGTCAACTGGACATTCTTTGCCATCAGGGAAGATGGTATGCCTGTATCCGCCTGCACCACTTCATGAATATGGTCCAGCAACTCTACGAAGGTTTTCACCCAAACGCTCCACTGTCCGAGCAATCCCCCTTTCAGGCGCAACGTCTTCACTTTTCCATCGACATAAAACTGATACGGCGTGACAAGATCTGCGATAATATTATCATCATTTCCCGTATAAAGGGCAATATCATCTTCCTTGCCGGCACAGGCTACCGCTCTCATAACATCGAGGGTCTGGTATCTATTAAAAGGAGCGATTTTAATCGCCACCACATTATCAATTTCCACAAAACGACGCCAGAAAGAATAAGGCAGAACTCTGCCGCCGACCGCCGGTTGCAGATAAAACCCCACTACCGGCATAACACGAGCCACCTCCCGGCAATGAGTCAACATGTACTCTTCAGATGTATTCTTAAAAGCCGAGAGACTGAGAAGTACCGCATCATAGCCCTGTTTTCGTGCATGCTGAGCTTCTGCGAGTGCCTGTTCTTCTTTGCCGCAGACACCTGCTATTTTGATGATTGACCGTCCTTTTTCTTCGGCTGCTTTATCGATGATTTTTGAGGCAAAGGAAAGCAAGGGTTTGAACAAGTCAATATCAGGATCCCGAATCTCAAACTGGGTAGTATGCACCCCCACGGCTATTCCTCCCGCCCCTGCATCAACATAATAACGATAGATCGCTGCCTGGTGCTTTTTGGATAAACAACGTTTTTCATCCAGAGCCAGGGGTGACGCAGGAATGACAGTCCCTTTTTTGAGAAGGTCATATTTTTCCTCATTCATCTTATGCATCATTCTCACTCCTCCGTTTCATCCAGAAATTGACCATCTGTTACCTCAAAATGGGTCGGAGCATCATATAAACGACCTCCGCGTCTCAGCCAGTCTGCAATCCATTCTATCATCTGTTCGACACTTACAGATGGTTCCCCGAAGAGTTCAATGGACTGAGAAGCATCGCTGAGATACCCCATTCCGGTATCTTCGCCGGTAAAACGAACCTCTTTGCCAAATATCCTCCCGAATGTACGGGCGACTTCCAGTATATCTATGGTGTCCTTCCCGGTCACATTCAGAATACGGGGAGGAGAAGAGCCATATTGTAATGAGAGCAGTGCTCTTTCCACCGCATCCGCCTGCCAGAGAATGTTGGCTTTCGTTACGGAACGTGACACAGGTTCATTGTTGTGGACCGCCCGCGCAACATCTACCAGCACTCCATAGCGCAGTTCCACAGAATAATTGAGCCGAAAATGCAGAAGGGGAAAACCGTATTTCTGAGAAAAATAGTCAAATATTCTTTCCCTGCCCAGGCAGGAATGAGCATACTCTCCAACCGGCGCCGGAGCAACGTCTTCACTGCATCCCTTTCCGTCCGTAGGCACCAGGGGATACACGCATCCTGTTGAAAAAGCCACCCAGCGGGATTCAGTAAAACAAGAAGCCGTATTATAAGGCACAATACAGTTTATCATCCAGGTTAGGGGCTCAGAACCCACCTCTCCAAATTTACGCCCCGCCATGAAGATAATATTTTCAGCACGCGGCAAGTTCCTGACATCCTCGTAATTTAACAGGTCACACTCAATGGTTCGTATGCCTTTTTCTTCCATATGCTTGAGAGGTTTTTTATCTACCGCTATAACCTCCCGGGAAACACCTGCTTTGTCCAGAGCCTTTCTGGCAGTCATGGCTACCGAGGGTCCCATTTTCCCGCCGGCTCCCAGGATCATTATATCGCCGGAAAGTGATTTCATCATCTGAATAAGACGATCCGTTGGACGGCTCAAATATTCGTCGAGTTCTTCCTCCGTCCTGAAACCTTTTTTTTCATTATTCATCAGGTGGCACCTCCATTGTATTCAGGTTTTGTTGAACCTCTTTCCATCTTTTCATCTGTCGGGATTCCGTTTCAATATATCTTTTACTGAATTTCACAAGCATCGTCCCGAATATTGCTATAATAAGAGATAATAACAGAATTTGAAGTCTGCCGGCAAGGGGATTGGGCAAAAAGACAAGCAAGAAAAGGAAAATGCCGATAGAAAGCGACACATATCCCAGAATCCTGAGCTGCACGGAGTCATTACCCACGCCCACTTCTTCTTCAAAATCCACAGAAGTGTTCATCCTGTCAAAAAACACCGTCACCTTTTCCTTGAAAGCATCACTCTCCAATCGCCAGAAGGGAATGGTAACGAGAAAAGCAGCAAAGCCAGCCGCGGCAATACTGAAAACATTCACCTCATAGACCCACCCTGATCTCCAGCCAATAAAGGAGAAAACCGCTCCCACAAAGGTGGAAAACATGGCAGACCACCAGGGCGCTTTTCTGATAAAGATAGCTGCCACCATGGGAACAATCATGGGAGTGGCAAACAGGCTCCCTATGGTAAGCATATACTCAAACAACCCGAAGTCATCCTGGGCGGCAAAATAAAGGGCAGAAGAAATAATGGCAATACCGACCATGATACTGGAAAGCTGACCAATGAAAAACAGTTCACGGCGGGAAGCATGGGGTCTGAAAAGGGGACGATAAATATTCAGGGTCACAATACCGGCAAACTGGTTTAATTGCGTATCAACGGACGACATGGTGGCGGCAAACATCGCCACTACCAGCAGTCCGGACAGCCCCCTGGGGAGGAGTTCCAGGGCAATTACCGCATAGGAAGCTTCCGCAGGATTGGGTATATTAACCGCCTCCACCATTTCCGGAAAAGAAAGCCGGGCTACCATCGGCGGAACAAACCAGATAAAGGCTCCCACCACCATCAATATCATGGAAAGCGCTGCCGCTTTCGTCGCTCCTTTCCCATCCTTCGTGGCAAAATACTTCACAGAAGCAGTAACAGAATTATAACTCAAAAACACAAAAAGAATCATCGCCGCCGCCCAGGTTTGAGAAAACGATGACTGAGGGTCGGGATCCACAAAACGAAGCATACTGGCAAAATCCGGAGTCTCCTGTAAGGTTGCTATGAATGAGTTCAAGCCGCCGATGTAATGCAGGCTGAGGATGGTTATCAGGACTGCCAGGGGCATTAAAATCATTGCCTGGAGAAAGTCGGTCGCCATAACACTCCAGCTGCCGCCTACCGTGGCATATAAAAGTACGGCAATTCCCAGAAAAGTCACCACATGCTGAAGAGGAAAGCCGAATATCGCAGAAGTAAAGACCGAAACACCCAGCAAGGTAAGGCTGGAAGTAAAAATACCGGGAATAACCCCTATCCAGACATAAAACTGCTGGGTAATACGATTAAAACGTGCCTCCACCACCTCCGGATAAGTATGCGCC
>PWGE01000452.1 GCA_003554345.1 Candidatus Sumerlaeota bacterium
TATTCATATCTGGATAGGAGAAGAAGATTCGACAGCATACGTGAAGAGCTCTCTGACCTACGAGGTAAAAATTGCCCAGCTGGTGGGTGATGAGATGCCCGATATATTTGAGGTGAACGGTGCTGGAACTGCAGCCGGTATAGCCCTTCCTCCTGATGGTTTTATAGCTACTAATGGCACTGGAGATGTACTCAGTAACGATCAGATAGGCTTTGAAAATTCACTTCTCCAGAATGTGGACCGGGATTATATGAATGTTCAGTGGGATTATGAAGATCCAGAAGACCTCTCAACTTCTGATGGCAATACGTATGCCGATGGCTATTTTGCCGATATTAGCTTTGGGTATGATTATGTGACCAACCAGGATGGAGATAGAGTGTTTATTGGTATTCCCGAGGGTTGGGCTGGCAACTGGGGAGCTGATGAGGTTCCGGAAGCAGACCAGATTCCTCTTAATAATGCCGATTCAAGGGCGGCAGTGATAGCCGACTTTGATATGGATGGTGATAACGACATTTTGATTATCAATTCAGATGGTTGGGAATTATGGGTCTGCGCAGATGGTGAAGGTCTTAACTCTACGGATGCAGAGGATGGAACATATATGATATCCTTCCCTAAGTTTACTCTGTGGAATGGAACAACAGGGCCGATGACTCCAATTCCAGACGCGGGAATTGATGATTACGGAGCGCATGACCGGGTATATCCTCAGTTCATTGATTATTCCGAAGTTCTTCCTGAAGTACCTGAAGGAGCATTCTTCACAGGTGCAGATCTTATCGACCTGGAGATGAATGGTGTCTATGATGTGGTTGTTTCCAACTGGGGAAGCTCTCCGGATAATGCGTATCAGTATGTCCTCCAGAATCATATTGACTATTATGCAGTTTCACCTACCGAATGGGAATTTGAATTGGTGGAAGGAGTGTTTGGCGGTGATCCTTTCAGAGCTATGAATGTTGTGACGGCTGATGTCAATAACAGCGGGGTACGTGATGTGTTCTTTGCCTCGGGCTTTACGCATCATGTGGATAATCGTCCGTCCCCGGACAGACTTTTCCTGAACCAGTATTATGATACTCCACCTTCTCTTGAGGATGAGGATTCTCCTCCGGTCTTTGTAAACCGCACTCATGATTATTTGCCCCTTTATAATGATCAATATGTCGATTCAGGTGTTGGGACACCGGGACCCGGTGAAAGAGATTTTCTCAATGCCTCTGCCCGCCTGGCTCTGGGCGACCTCAACGCCAGCGGCTGGGCTGACCTGGTGATTGCTCAGGGAGGTATGCATACAACAGTGGGAGATTATAGTACGTATTTTATCAATACCGGTGGCGACCGTCGTCGATTAGAAGGAGAAACGGCGTTCAAAACTCCCTTCAGTATGTATCCTCCTCCGACCGCTTCGCATCATCCCGCTCCTTACCAGTCTCACTGGGGTTTTGATGGTGATGTCGGTTCTTCCAGACCGTTCCTGGAACCGGAACCGCTACCCAGTTACAGCGTTCGGCTGGCGGATATCAATAACAGTGGAAGTTATGACATTATTCAGAGTAATATAGGGCATTTAAATAACCTCTATATCAATCATTCTGTGAATGATCCCCGGTATAACACCCATCCTGATGATGATTATCGCGGTGATGGTGTGTTTTTTGATGAGAGCTATTACGATTATTATGTATCTTATCAACCTTACAGATTTCCCAGAATTCCTGAAGAAGCAAGGTATTCCCGTGATTTTGAAGTGGCTGACCTGAATAATAATGGCTATCCTGATATTATCTGGGCAAATGGTATGAGAGGGAGTGGTGTTCAAACCCGCATCTTCCTGAACGGCCGTGAAGATCCGGAAACCGGCAAAATGTACTATGGTTATTTCGAAGACCGGACTGATTTACTTGGGGATACGGTAAAAGATGATACTTACAGTGTGGCGGCATTTGATGCAAACAACAGCGGAAGACGGGATCTTTTCTTTGGTGGCGTGCCTACTGAAGAGCACCCCTATGCCATTCGGGTTATGGAACACCTGGAAGATGGGACTTTTAGAGATGTCACACTGGATGTCTTTCCTGATGCGGGTAATATTGATGCGCCGGTTATGCAGATACTGGTTGGTGATTTTACCGGTGAAGGGGATTATACAGAAGATTTAAATGGTACAGGAATACTGGATCCAGGTCAGGACAGGAATGATAATGGTGTGATAGATTGGAAGGATACCTCCGGAAGAGGTGACGGCGAAAGCCCCTTTGCTTCTTACGATATCTATCTTGTGACGCAGGGTCGCAATCGACTCTTTGTTAACGACGGATATGGAAATTTTACCGATGTCACAGGTTCTCAGACCCCGGGTGATTGGAGAAACTCTTTCGATGGGGCTGTGGGAGATCTTTCCAATAATGGTCATCTTGATATAGTGGTAACCAATTATGGCGATGAAGACAAACCGATTCAGGTGTTGCATAATGACGGCGAGGGTAATTTTACCGATCGCACGGCAGTGGCTTTTGGAAAAGAATTTCCTTTTGTTGGTACCGAACAGTTTGCCCGCGGTGTTGATTTAGCCGATCTGGATGGTGACGGGGACCTGGATATGGTGGTATCTACTGATGTGAGCACCACTCAACATACTATGTTCTATCGTGGCGGATTTAACCTCGTTTATATAAATAATACTGAAGGGAGAAACAGACCCAAGGAAAACAGGGTGACCCGTCCGCCTCGAATTCAAAATCCACCCACTATACGTGAAATAACTCCTTCAGAAGTGAACTATGTGACGAATAAAACCAGGCAGCATGATTATCATATTCGACTGAAGGGTAAGAACTTCAGCTCTTCTCTTGAGGTTTATATGGGGCCGGATATCATTATACGAGATGTTAAGTATGTTTCTTCAGAAGAAATTCATGTCCATTTTAAATTCGATCCAGATAAAGCACCCAAGCCCGGCTATCGTTCAATAGATCTGATAGATAGACCGACACGCAGACAGTACCCCTCTCGCTATGAACTCTTCAGGATAAACTATTATGAGGGCGAAACATCTATATCCGGATCTGTGTGGGAAGAAATGCAGTAAGGTGAATACAGGGGAGTAAATCCATGAGTGATGAAAAGAAAAATCAGAAGAATCAGGAATACGACTACAGTTCAAAAACCCCTTTACAGGATATTAAAGATAAGAGTATGGGTTTTGTAGCCAATATCAGTGAACGGGTGGAAATCTGGTCGAAAATAATTCGCATCCGGGTGAAAATATCCAGCCTTAACAAAGAAATAGAAGAAAACATGAAGAAAGTAGGAGCTGCGGTCTTTAAAGCTTTTTCTAACGAGGAAGCGGATAAACAGATTGAAATAAAACAGGAAATGAGAAAGCATCTCCAGCGCATCAGGGCATTGAATAAGGAAATTGAAGAACTGGAAGCCCTCATTCGCTCCCTGGAAGAAAAAAGACAGGAAATGATACAACTTTCCCAGGTAAAGATTGAAAAAGAAAAAGAGGAAGGGAAAGAGAAAGAGGAAATGACCGACAGTCAAAAATCTACCGGGGAAAAAGAGGAGCAAGGCGATAAAAACCTAACAGACTCAAATTCAAAAAAAGAGTCTTGAATAAAAAGTAAAGAGTATTACGATATAACTATACTACACCCGGCGAGAGAAAGTGCAGAACCGGTAATTACTTATTGGGAACCTGACTTCGTGGTATTTTCATCGTAAAATACCACTCAGAGGTACCCACGTATCATTGGGGTTCTCGCAGATTTCTCGTCGGGTGTCTTCATTGTAATCACTTCTCTTTGTATTGTTTTTATTGCGAACTTCCGATGTCATCCAGATTTCGCCATCATTAAGCCTTTCATGTTTTTTAAGTTGTTTCCTGAGTAAACGAGAACCACGTGTCATATCAGCCTGTTTCTCTATCTCGTTCTTTCAGAAAATAACTTTCAGCAGACAGGAGTCAGCTGGTAAATGGTTTTTCTCTGATAACAAAAGATCTGACTGATTTGTCCGATAGGTCAAATGGTATTTCAGTCCATACTGTGCATGTCAGTCCATGAAATGACCCCTGTTTTGTATTCATTCATAGTGGTGCTAACTTCTAAGTTGGCGTGAATAACTCCTCTGAAAATAAAACCCTGGAAAAGAGGTTTTACATCGATGATACGGGGATGAAGTCGAGATAAGTCCAGAAAGAATAA
>PWGE01000356.1 GCA_003554345.1 Candidatus Sumerlaeota bacterium
AGTTCGCAAAGCCGCAAAGGCATACCACGGAGAAGAATTGGGAAAGAAGATAAAGACCGCAAAGCAGAAATAAATCTTTTGGAAAAGAGGGGATACTGAAAAGAATGAATCACGCGGAGTAGCAAAGAGGTAAATCCGACAGGGTGAATTTTCAGAATAAGAATAAGATGCCGATTCGGAGATCGGCGCTCCCAGGAAACCAGAAATACACTAAAGGAGTACAAGTTTTTTTTACCAAGGTGCATTATATTTTGAAGAGTTTATTTGCAGAGGAGGCTGAAAAATGAAAAGAATCATACCCTCAGGGGGTAAGGGAATAAACATAGTGGATGTGCCGGTTCCTGAGCTCCATCCAGGCATGGCTCTTTGCCGGGTAACGCATACTCTTATCAGCACTGGAACCGAAAAAAGTATGATTGATGACGCTATCGGTAAAACTCCCCGACAGATTATGGATGAAGGTGTGCTGCTCGGTTATACGGGTGAAGGTATCGTGGAAGAGACATGTGGAGACATGGCGGTAAAGCCCGGAGAGCGTGTCGCTTTTTATGGCGGACCTTATGTGTCTCACAGCGAATATGTGGCGGTACCCAGACATCTCATTTTCCCCTGTCCGGAGCATGTGGATGATGGGGTGGCTTCCTTTATCGGTTTAGGGGCTATTTCCATGCATGGGTTCCGACTGGGAAAAGCAGGTTTGGGCGATGTATGCCTGGTAGCAGGTGCCGGCTTGATCGGGAATTTGTGTGCCCAGATGGCGAGCCTGGCAGGGTGCCGGCTGGTGATAAGTGACTATAATGAGAAGAGATTGGCGCTCTTAAAAAATTGTTTGCCGCCCTGGTTGGATTATACCTGCGTTTCCCCTGATGATGCGGAAAAAGCGGTTGAACAAAAAAGCAGGGGACGAGGCGCAGATAGTGTGTTTCTCTGTATGAGTACCCATTCATCCGAACCCATGGCGCAGGCAATACGGGTTATTCGCCCCGGAGGAACGGTCTCCATATTAGGGGTTCTGGATGTGCATATCCCCCGTCTGCCGTTCTTTTATAAGGAAGCGACGGTTACCATAAGCCGGGCGGCAGGACCGGGTAGATATGACCCTGTCTATGAAAAGGAAAGCATCGATTATCCTCATCAATATGTACGCTGGACAGAAGGTCGAAATCTCGAGGAGACCATGCGGCTCTTATGTGAAGAAAATCTCCGGGTTGCTCCCATGATATCCGGATTTTATCATCTTGATGAAGTGGAGAATCTATACGGAGAAATAATGAGTAAACCCGATGGGCTGGGCTATATCATCCAGTGGCAGAATTCGTAGTTAAGAAGTGAAATGGTCTATTATCAAGTACAGGCATACAGGTAAAAAAAATGAGAGGGTGAAATAACAATGAAAAAAATAACATTGATGGTACTGATAACTTTTATGATGGGTGCTGTTTTTCTGGGTGCTCAGGAAGAACAATGGGCGAGATTCGACCCCTCTCCCCTTGAAATAATCTCACCGGAAGAGGAGTCTCTTTCCAATCCGCCATTTTTTCACTGGCATTGGAAAGAAGAAGCAGATAGCTATCGCATCGTTCTGCAGGGAATAGAAGAGGAAAAAGAATGGGAAACCAGTCGGAATTTTTTCACGGCCGGGGAGTTTTTACCAACAGGTTTTTATTCAGTCAGGGTGAAAGCCTTCAATGAGGAAGGTGAACTGCTTGATACATCCCGGGAAAAAGAGTTTCGAATTACTGAGGATTCAGTGGGTTTTGAGGCTGACTGGGAAGATGTGCAATTTCCGAAAGGCAAGCGTTTCTTTATTGATGATGAACAACTGCAAACACTTCGTGAGGCAGAGGATAGCCGGCAGGATTACCGCGAAAGAATAGTGGAAAAAGCAAGGGAAACAGATGTGCAGGAAATACTGGATTTGCAGGAACCGGATGAATATGAAGATGATACCTGGGATCGGGATCAGTGGAACCGCATCAACCAGGCGGGATATACGGTTGATGGTTTTATGCAGCAACAGGTCATGGCATACCTGTTGACCTCTGAAGAGCAGTTTGCCGAGAATTCACTTCAGGCTCTGGAACATATTGCTGAATGGGATCCTGTTGGCAGTACCGGGGTCTGGTCTTCTGATCACAGTGCCCAGTCCATGATGCATGCGTTGACTACAGGTTACAGTACTTTTCGGGATAGAATGGACGATGAGTTAAAAGATAAAGTGGCTGCAAATATCCGCAGACGCGCTGAAGATATGTATCGCTTCTTAAATCCTTTTCAACCTAAAGAAACGGCATCAGGTATGATGAACGATCCCGATAACAATCACCCCTGGTTTTGCAGTGTGACCCTGGCAAATGGGGCAATGGCACTGATGGGAGAAGTAGAGGAAGCTGAAGAGTGGCTTTCTTTTGCCATCCAGATGTTTCACGGCGTCTTTCTTCCCCGTGGCGATAGCACCGGCGGCTGGCACGAAGGGATTGATTACTGGTCGTATATGCTGTATTACGTGATGCAATTTGCTCATAGCCTGCAGGTCATCGACAGTGTTGATCTGTTTCACCATCCCTGGCTTGAAAATACTGCCATTTTTAAAATTGTTACCCATCCCCCGGCAGGTGCCCATGTGCCTTTTGGGAACTGTCATCATCAGTCTCCCAATCATTTTGATCAGTTAATTATGATCAAGCTGGCATCTGTCTACCAGGAACCTCAAATGTGGAAATATGTGGATCATATCGATGATACAATGCATGAAAGCAGACTGTTTTTCGCTTTGCTCTGGTATGACCGGGATGAAAAAGAGGGGGAAGTTGATATTGCCCCTTTCCATCATTTTGAAGATATGGGTTGGGTGGTAGCTCTTTCAGATGTTTTTGAAAAAGAGGAACAGGTTCTTTTTGCCATGCGCAGTGGTCCGTTTTTTGGGCGGCGTTTCAACCATGCCCATGCAGACCAGAATCATTTTATTGTTGCTGCTGGTGGAGACGAGCTGATCTGGGATGCTGGTTATTATGATGGCTATCTGGCTGACCATCACCGTCATTTCACGGTGCAGAGTATTGCCCATAATGTGCCTCTGTTCGATGGTGAAGGGCAGGTGGTTTTTACACCTGGCGCTGATGGAAAAATCACCCGTTTTGAAGAGGAAGAAAACAGGCTGGTGGTGGAAGGTGATGCCAGTGAGCCGATAATTTATGGTGGACGTGCTGTCAAGTTTATCAGAACCATTACCATGGAGGATTTTCAGAGTTTTGTCGTTGAAGATGACATACAGGCGGATTATAAGAGGCAGATATCGTGGCTACTGCAGAGCGCTTATCCTATTTATTATGAACAGGATACGCGCAGGATACGTATCGAGGGTGATAATTATAAAATAGTGGGAACCTTTGAAACTGATGAAGACATGGAAGCTGAGCTCAGAGATACTTTTCCCATTCCTCCCGAAGGAAGAAACGACAGGGATTATCCCGAGCAGTATCGCCTGGAACTGCGTACTGTCGAGGAGATAGAATTCTGGGAACCCAGCTTTTCGTTTGAGGTTTTGCCTAAAGAATAAGAAAAAAGGAAAATACGGTATCTCAGCGATAGTGGGGCTTTTATAATATCCTGTTTTTCTGTTCCTTCGTGAGAAATGGAATTCAATCATGATCGAGGGGGGAGGTCTTTAATCCCTCCTCATATAAAATGATCTCATTATGAACCCTTTTCGTAAGGGTAATGAAAAAGGACGTTGTTGCGCTATAACCTGGTGATAGAAATAGAGAACCCTCCCCAATTTGGGAATGGGGGTAAAGATGCAATACTCCGGGTTTCTCTGTTTCCGAGCGAAGGTATTTATGTACGAAGGCAAAATGAATCAACGAACCCTTCTGAAATAAAAGATTTACAAATATTTATGCGTGTTTATATTCAGCAAAGTACTGAAGAATTGTCTCCAGAATGATAGTATATGGGTTTTGCTGTTTTTGCTGAAGTTGTACTATCAGGTGTAAGAAAAAACAGGTGTCACACTATTCGTTGAAGTATGACGGTGAATTATTATGTCTGAAGCAGTTGCTATAACAGGGGTATTTCTTTCCGTCGTAGTAATTATGTACATGACCAGGAAACAATTCCCCATGGGTTTGAACATGCTGCTGGCGAGTTTTCTGGTGGGAATAAGCTCTGACATGTCCGGTGTTAAAATCGGCAGTATCATTGTTGATAG
>PWGE01000313.1 GCA_003554345.1 Candidatus Sumerlaeota bacterium
CCTGGTCTCTGGGCAATGTGAATCACCAGCGGGGTTTCTGTAATACCCGCCAGGCTCACCCCTTCTTCCATAAGGGCAAAACCGCCACCAGAGGTGGTAACCATTGCCCTGCCTCCTGCATACCACGCACCCAGCCCCATGTTAACAGCACTTATCTCATCTTCTGCCTGTTCCACCACCACATCAAAAGCCTTTGCCTGCTGAGCCAGAAAAACGAGTACCGCCGTGGACGGAGACATGGGATAACTCGAAATAAAGTTACAACCGCCTGCCAGGGCGCCCAGACCAATAGCCTGTGCTCCATTGATGACAAGGTTTTCATCGACCTTCACAGTTTTACCCGGTGAAAAAGAGGTTTTTTCTTTTTTTCTCAGTTCTTTGCCGGCTTGAAAACCACGTTTGGCAGCTTCCAGATTTTTTTCGATAATAGAATCATCTTTGCCCTCAAAAAAATGCCTTACTTCTTCCAGCAGAGTTTGTTCCGGCAAATCTATGATACCCACCAGACTTCCTACAGCGACAATATTAGAAAACAGTTTGCCACCTATTTCCCCGGCAATATCAGTAAAATTTATTTCGCAGGACTGCTTTTTAACAGAAGTTGCCAGAGCACTACGCACTTTTTCTTCTGCTAAAATCAGGGTATTTTCTCTCACCCGGTATGCCACATGTTCATATGCTTCTTTACTTAAAGGAACCAGCAGATCAATAGTATCCACATAAGCCCGTACCGGAGTGGAAGATATTCGTATTTCAGTGGAATTAGCACCTCCACGAACGCGGGACATGTATTCTTTTGAGGCAAATACATGATATCCACTGTTTTTAATGAGCCGGCTCATCAATCTCTCTATGGTCTGGATACCCTGTCCCGCCTCACCACTTATGACAAGTGAAAGGTCATTTTGTACCTGCCTGGTATTCATAGTACACCTCGAATTATGTTACTGTTAATATCTTTATCATATACCATGACAAAAACTTTCTTTCTAAAACAGTCGAAAAACCCAGGGAAAAAGGCAGATGAAAACTCCCATAAAACAGAAAGTCTCTTCCGCCTCTTTCCGACAAATAATATAAAACATTTTACAGATTTTTCACAGCCCACATCCGTTTTTTTCAGCCATCCTTATATGAAAATAAGGACAACCTGCAGGCTGAGAGAAATGGCATACTATCAGAATTTTTTAAATTTATCCCTGGACACACCGCAAATAGGACAATTCTTTGAAGGTTCTCCTTCGTGTGTATAACCACATACAGGGCAGATATACATATCTTCAAGGGAAATATCCCCACCCTCTTGTACTGTTTCTTTTGCCTTAATATACATAGCATGGTGAATTTTCTCTGCCTGCAGGGCATAATGACAGGAGCGTTCGGCTCCTTTTTCTTCCTGTATTTCAGCAGTTTTCTTATAAACAGGATACATCTCATCTACCTCGAAGTTTTCACCATCAATACAGGTCTGAAGGTTATCAACAGTCGACTTGAGCACTCCCAGATTCCTGGCATGATTACTCGCATGAACCTGTTCAGCATAGGCAATTGCCCTGAAGAGACGCGCCACATTAGGAAGGCCCTCCCTTTCTGCAATTTCACTGAAAGCCAGGTATTTCATATTTGCCATTGATTCGCCTGCAAAAGCCTCATTCATTGCTTTTTCTGTCATCTTTCTCATAGATTAGCCTCCTTTAATATCATAAATTATTTCATAGTATCTGTTTTGACTATCATCTTATCCTGAAGAGAATAGACGCCCCAGTCAAGTTGTCCGGACAGGCAAAACCTCTGTCAGTTTCACTCTTCAAAATCAGAGTCTTTGTGGGTATTTATATAATCAAATACGGACAGGGCTGCTTTAGCACCTTCCCCACAGGCTACAATAATCTGCTTGGCAATGACGGTAGTCACGGCACCTGCTCCATAAATACCTGATACACTGGTTCTACAGCTACAATCCACAAAAACCTCTCCATTTTTTTCTTTTTTGACATCAGGGACCATTTGCGACGCAGGGATAGATCCTATTTCAACAAAGATTCCTTCCACGGGAATCTTTTTTTCTTTTCCATCTGCATCTATGACTATGCCCGATACAAACTGATCGCCCTGAATTTCTTTCACCTGTGCATTGTTATATACTGTCACTTTCCCGCTTTGCAGAGCTTTTTCCACCATCAGATCATCGGCTATCAAAGAAGGAGCACGATCAATAAGGTGGATCTTTTTAGCAATTTTAACCAGTTGCAAGGTGGCATCCAGGGCAGAATTGCCACCCCCCACAACTGCCACCTCGGCATCAGCATAAAGGGGCGCATCACAGGTAGCACAATAAGCGAGCCCTTTTCCCACATACTTTCCTTCACCTTTGATACCCAATCTACGAGGAATGCGTCCGGTGGCAACAATAACTGTCTTTGCCTTATATACCTCACCACTCTTGATGGTCACTTCAAATACATTTCTCTTTTTTTCAACCTTCTCAGCTTTCACTCCTTCGATGACATTAATATCATAATTATCCAGATGATCTTTAAAACGCTCGGTGAGTTCGGGTCCGGTGAGCATCTGGTAGCCGGTGTAGTTCTCCACATCAGCGCTCCAGAGGGTCTGTCCTCCAATATTTTCCGTAAGAACCAAAAAGTTCATCTTCTTGCGGGCAGCATAAATCGAAGCCGTTATTCCCGCTGGTCCGGCGCCTAATATAATGCTGTCATACATACTCATAACCCCAGCAATTCATTGATCCGATCTTTTTTAAAACCCACCACGTACTCATCATCTATAAGAGTGATGGGAACAGAACGATGACCGGTTTTCTGAAACACTTCTTTAGCTTTATCACGCTCTTTGGTCACATCAACCACCTCGTAAGAAACCTCTTTTTCATCAAGGTACTTCTTGAGATTCTTGCAGAAAGGACAGGTAGGTGTGGAATAAACAACCACCTTTTTCATGAGACGACCTCCTTCACTAAAAATTTAAAATAAAACACAATTCTATAAATTGTAATCATTTTACTTTTATACTAAAAACACGATACTCCAAAGGATTAAAATGTCAAGGAAAAAGAGGGATACACGACCTCAAATATCAATATTCAGGGGAGAACTTCATGCCAGCACAAGGATCTGATACCACCAATGATGAAAATAAGTGGACTGACATGGACTTACATGGACAATATGGACAGAACGACAATAAGACCAAACGGACAAATCAGTCATATCTTTTTTTCTCAGGATAATTTGATGTTTTAGCTGATTACTGACTGCTAGAAGTTTTTTTCAGAGGAGTTATTCATGCTGATGCAGACATCAGCGCCACCAATGATGAATCCGCCAGAGTGAACTTTCAGAATAAAAAAGATACAGAATAAGAAAGTATCACGCAAAGCTCGCAAAGTCGCAAAGTCTTACCACGGAGAAGAAATAGAAGATAAAGATAAAGACCGCAAAGGTTAAGAAAGAACGCAAAGCAGAGGAATGTTTTTTGAAAAAGAGTGAACCCAGAAAAGAATGCATCACACGGAGTCCAAAGAGGTAAGTCCGACAGAGTGAAACTTTCAGAATAAGATACCGATTCCGCCAGAGTGAACTGTAAATCAGAGATCGGCGCTCCCAGGAAGGGAAATACACTCATGAAGTGCAAGTTTTTTTAGCGACGTGTACTATATTTTGTAGATTTCTATTTTCAGAGGAGGAACAGCACACGTGTATTTACAGTTATTTATCTTTCTGATCATTCCATCCGTAGGGGCAGACCTGCGTGTCTGCCCTGCTAAATTGTAACCCAGGAGTATAGAACTTGTAAGCAATATTTTGCGTCTATAAAAGTTCTATTTTCAGAGGAGTTATTCATGCTGATGAAGACATCAGCGCCACCAATGATGAACCCGCCAGAGGCAGACTTTCAGAATAAGAATAAGATGCCGATTCGGAGATCGGCGCTCCCAGGGAAGCGGCAATACATTACTAAAGTATAAGTTTTTTACCAATGTGCATTCTAAAAGTTTATTTTCAGATAAGAATAAACCACGAAAAGCACGAAAAAAACACGAAATAAAGATACTATTCTTTTTTTCTGGAGTCTGCTTCTCTCTTATCTTATTCCGGTATCCTGTTCATGTCGAGTAGAAAGGTCTCCAACACTGTTTAGGTCACATGGCTTCCGTTGTATCCAAC
>PWGE01000381.1 GCA_003554345.1 Candidatus Sumerlaeota bacterium
TGAAAATAAGATGCCGATTCGGAGATCGGCGCTCCCAGGAAAGCGGCAAGTCAATACTAAGGTTCAAGTTTCTTGATTAAAGTCCCTTATATTTTGTAGGGTTTATTTTCAGAGGAGTTATTCATGCCGAGTACTGGCGCCACCAATAATGAATCCGCCATAGGCGGACTTTCAGAATAAGATGCCGATTTGGAAATCGGCGCTCCCAGGAAAGCAGCAAGACAATAGTGAAGTAAAAGGTTTTATTATCAATGTGCCCTATATTTTGCAGAGTCTATTTTCAGAGGAGTTCTTCACGCCAACTCAGAGTTGGCGCCACCAATCATGAAAATAAGAACAAGATGCCGATACCGCCAGAGTGAACTGTAAGTCGGGGATCGGCGCTCCCGGGAAAGCCCCCTATTATAACCATCGCCATTATTGCAAAAGACACATTAAATTATCTCGAGGTAGAGACGCAATATTTTGCGTCTCAAAAAAGTTTTATTTTCAGAGGAGGGTGAGAGGAGTTGTTGACTCCTGATTACTATTCGGCAATATAGTACAATATGAGTTGAGAGCGCAGAGAGAAGGCAATCTATTGAGAGGCATTCAAAAAACTGCCATGGCGTCGCCATAGCTGTAGAAACGGTACTTTTTATCCACTGCTTTCTGATAAAGTCTCATGACTGTATTTTTGCCGGCAAAAGCGCATACCAGCATAAGGAGAGTAGAGCGGGGAAGGTGAAAATTGGTTATAAGTCCATTTATGGCTTTAAATTCATAGCCTGGAACAATCATTAAATCAGTGACGCCTTTATATGGCTGGATAACGCCCTTCTCAGAGGCTGCAGTTTCCAGGGCGCGCACACAGGTTGTTCCCACTGCAATGACCGGTCGTTCTTTATTCCAGGCCTGGTTTACTGCCCGGGCACTTTCAGGAGGGATTTCCAGCCACTCTTCATGCATGGTGTGCCGGCTGATGTCTTCTGTCTTAACTGGCAAAAAGGTGCCTGCTCCTACATGCAGGGTAAGATAGGCGATGTCGATACCCTTCTCTTTCAACCGCTCAAGTAAGCGAGAGGTGAAATGCAAACCGGCGGTGGGAGCGGCGACCGAACCCTCCTTCCTGGCAAAGACGGTTTGATACTTTTTCCTGTCGAGTCTATAATCGGGATCGTGAGGTTGGCGTTTAATATAAGGGGGAAGGGGCATAACTCCAATATTTTGCAGAAGTGACAACAGGGAAATGGGAGAGAGAATCTTAAGTATAAACTCGTGCCCTTTCTCAAGAATTTTAAGGCGATAATTACCAGGTTCTGTTATTATTTCATCATTTTCCTGCAGGCGTTTTCCTGGTTTACAAAAGGCGCTTAAGGTGTCAGGTGCGATCTGTTTCAGAGTAAGCACCTCAATACGTGCTCCTGTTGGTTTCCGGGCCCAAAAACGAGCGGGAATGACCCTCGTCTGGTTCATAATGAGAAGCGTATCAGCCGGCAGGTATTTATCAAGGTGACAGAAATGGGTATGGATAGTTTTGTTTTCTCGGGGACGATACAAAAGGAGTCGCGAAGAATCACGAGGTGAAACGGGGTGTTGTGCTATAAGATGGGTTGGCAGATGATAGTCGAAGTCACTTGTCCGCATTTATCTGGAAACAGGACACATGTAGAGTATCTTTGCACCGCTGTGAGAATGGAGTTCAAGTACCTGACTTATTTCTGTCATAAATCCTAAGAAAGGGAATCTTTTTCGGCGAGGTCTCACAAAATCATGTTTTTCAGGTAAATCAAGTTTAGCCTGCAGATAATCTGCGGCATCGTAGAGACCACCCAACTCATCAACCAATCCTAAATTGTAGGCTTGTTGACCGGTATAAACCCTGCCGTCGGCAATCTGGTATACATACTCGTCCAGATCAGTATTTTCCGTGTCAGAAGGCATATTTCTGAGCAGAATCTCTCCTCGTTCCTGTTTGACTACATCCAGGAACTGTTTATATACATTATCCGTTGATGTTTGAAGAAGTTCTTGTTCTTCGGGGGTCATTTCACGTACCGGACTGCCGATATCCTTGTAATCGCCGCTCTTGATGACCCTGAATGAAATGCCTATCTTATCCCATAAATCGGCGGTGTTATAAAACTCCATGATGACACCGATACTGCCGGTGACAGACCCGGGATTGGCATATATCTTATCAGAAGCCAGTGCCACATAATAGGCACCGGAGGTGCCAACATTTTCGATGGAGGTTATGATAGGTTTCTTTTCCCGGTATTTTTTTACGGTAGAAAAGAGTTCCTGGGAACTGGCTACAGCACCGCCGGGACAGTTCAATCGTAATATGACACCTGCGACCCAGGGATTTTCAACCAGCTCTTCCAGTTCGTCGATGTATTGTTGGGAGTTATAAATGGGGCCGTTAATTTCCAGGACGGCAATTTTGGTACGGGTTCGAAAAAAACCGTCAAGAGAGCGTCGGGAAGGCTCAGTCCAGTCGGTTTGAAGTAGAAGGATGGTAATTGTCAGGATGATAAGCAAAGCAAGAAGCAGGAGAAAGGTTTTCTTCATTCCTCATCCTCGTCATTATTGAGCATTTCTCCCAGATTAAAGGTTGCTCTTCCTTTATCCGAGTACTGCTTGATTTCTTTGCGCTCCATGGCTTTTTCATGACGCCGGATGCTGAGTACCACCTGTCTGTCTTTAGGATCCATTCTGATAATCCGTGCGGTGATCGTATCACCTTCAAAGGGTTTTTTCTCCTCGGGAATATCATAAGAAGATATTTCTTTCTGGGGGACTATAGCACGAACACCGTTTTCCAGTTCAACTTTCAATCCAAAAGGATTCACCTTAATTACTTTACCGGTGATATCTTCATTTACTTTATGTTTTTTAATAAACTTCTGAAGGGGATCGCCGGTCAGTTGTTTACGACCCAGTAATATCCGCTGACGATCTTTGTCAACCTTGAGCAGATAAAATGGATACTTTTCATCTTCTTTCAGATAATCTGAAATAGCAGAGGGTTCCTGGTCCCAGGTGATGTCATTATCAAAGATAAATCCCTGAAGATTGTTTTCCAGGATCACTTCTGCACCATTATGAACTATTTTAGAAACGGTACCTTCTACGGTACTTCCTTCCGGATTTTCTTTTTTGAATTCTTCCCAGGGATTGGCATGAAGTTGCTTTAAGCCTAACGCCACCCGCTGGGTTTTTTCATCAATATCCAGGATTTTTGCCTTTACATTTTGTTTCAACTTCAAGACATCACGGGGATGCCTGATTTTTTCTGTCCAGCTGATTTCGGAGACATGGATAAGACCATCGACGCCGGGTACTATTTCCACGAAAGCGCCAAAATCTTCAAGAGATACGACAGGACCTTCTATGATATCGTCTTTTTTATAAGTGGCCAGGAATTTTTCCCAGGGATCCGGCTGAGCCTGTTTTATGCTGAGAATAATTTTCTTTTTGTCTTCCTCGAACTTTATAAGCTTAACATTTACCTTCTGATTGATTTTCAGTTCTTTTTTTATGTTAAAAAAACGCTTATAGGAGACTTCAGACTTGGGTACCAGTCCTTCAATACCGCCAATATCCACAAAGGCTCCAAAGTCATGAGTACTGACGATACTGCCCTTAAAAACAGTGTTGCCATTGTCCAGGGCATGATGTATGGCCTGGCAGACCTTGTCCTGCATTTCTTCCAGGTATCGGCGGTGAGAAAAAATGGCATTAGGAGATTTTAATTCTATGATTTTGCCGGAAATCTCGGTACCGATACTTTTTTGGTTAAGGGTGCGATTTTTAAGGAAGCTGTGTGAAACGGGCATAAAAGCAATATGTTTCTCGAAGACGCGAACTTTAAAGCCACCCTTGTTTTTGCTTGTGATAGTACCTTTAACCGTTTCCCCTTTTTCATAGGCCTGCTTGACTTTTTCCCAGGCTCGCTTTTTCAATGCTTCTTCGTAGGAAAATCGAAGAGGTCGTTTATTCACGACCATAAGTTCGACTTGGTCACCGCGTTTAACAGTGATATTTTCCTTTTCATCCTGGAATTCGGTTCCTTCTACCCAGGATTCACCCTTTCCACCATAATAAAAAACCACCTGGTTTTTCTCATTGTCCACGGTAACCACGGTGGCAGTGATAATTCCTCCGACCTTAAAGACCTTTGGTTCAGAGTATTCTTCGATCA
>PWGE01000030.1 GCA_003554345.1 Candidatus Sumerlaeota bacterium
ATATTGTGAACTGGTGCATTCGCTGCGAAACTGCACTGGCTGATGAAGAAGTGGAACATGAAGAAAAGAAAGGGAAACTCTACTATATACGCTATCCCGTGGAAGGAACTGATGAACATGTTGTCGTAGCCACTACCCGGCCGGAAACAATGCTCGGTGACACAGGATTAGCGGTTAATCCCGATGATGAACGTTATCAGCATTTAATCGGGAAAAAAGCCCTCCTTCCGGTACTCCATCGTAAACTCCCCATTTTTGCTGATGAATATGTGGAAAAGGAATTCGGAACAGGGATTGTAAAAATCACTCCTGCCCATGACCCCAATGACTTTGAGATCGGCAGAGAACATCAACTTGCTGAGATTCGCGTTATTGACAACCAGGGAAAAATGACAGAAGAAGCAGGTCCTTTTAAAGGACAGGATCGCTATGAGTGCCGTAGAAATCTGCTGGAAAGACTGCAGGAAGAGGGTCTGATCGAAAAAGAAGAAGATTATACCCATAAGATAGGGTCTTGCTACCGCTGTCATACGGTCATAGAGCCCTCTATTTCCGACCAGTGGTTCGTAAAAATGAAACCCCTGGCAGAACCTGCCATTGAAGTGGTTAAGCAGGGAAAAATTAAATTTGTTCCGGAAAGATGGACAAAAGTCTACCTGCACTGGATGGAAAATATCAGGGATTGGTGTATCTCCCGCCAGATCTGGTGGGGGCATCGTATTCCCGTATGGTACTGCCGTGATTGCGGCCATTTGAATGTCGAAGAATTTGACCCCACACAATGTGAAAAATGTGGTTCCGACAACTTAAAACAGGATGAAGACGTTCTGGATACCTGGTTTTCTTCCTGGCTGTGGCCCTTTTCAACATTGGGGTGGCCGGATAATACCAGCGACCTTAAAGCTTTTTATCCAACTGATGTACTGATTACAGATCCCGGTATAATATTTTTCTGGGTAGCCCGCATGATTATGGCGGGATTGAAATTTATGGATGATATACCCTTCCATACCGTTTATATTCACGGTACAGTACGTGACGAACTGGGACGAAAAATGTCTAAATCCCTGGGAAACGGTATAGATCCCATTGAAATGATCGAAAAATACAGTGCCGATGCTATGCGGTTTTCCCTGATGATGCTCACTGCCGAAGGTCAGGACGTTAACCTTTCGGAGTCCAAGTTCGAAATGGGTCGGAACTTTGCCAATAAATTGTGGAATGCAGCCCGCTTTGTTTTGATGAATGCAGACTTTTCAGAAGAGGTTCCACCCCTTTCCAGTCTCCAGGATAACCTGGAACTTGCCGATAAATGGATCCTTAACAGACTCGATAAAAACACCGCTCAGGTCCGGAACCATCTTGACCGATACAATTTTAATGAAACTGCACATACCCTGTACAATTTTACCTGGCACGATTTCTGCGACTGGTATGTAGAAATAATCAAACCCCGTCTTTATCAGCGGGAAGGATATACCTTACAGGACAAGGCAACTGCTTTATACGTGGCTCTCAAAATACTGGACAATATTATTCGTCTCCTTCACCCCTTCACTCCTTTTATAACTGAGGAAATCCGACAAAATGTGGCAGAGGTCATTCCTCCTTCCTGGAAAAACAGTCCTGATTTTCAACACCTGCAGGATTCTTCTATATGCCGTGATCCTTATCCCGCTGAAAGTGAAGTCAGTTATGCAAAAGAAGAAGAACTGATGGAGTTTATCACAGAGATTATTTATAACGTTCGTAAAATGCGTGGAGAAATGAACATTTCCCCTCATATCAAAAACGAGCTTTATTTGATTTCCAATGATCAAAAAACCCTGGAACTTTTCAGGGAAAACGAGCGCTACTTTCACAGCCTTATTCCTCTTGCATCCCTCTATATTGCGAAAGAAGCTGATTATCCTTCATCAGCCAGTGAACATTTCTCCCGGGGTGTCAAACTGGTTATTCCGGTACCCGAGGAAGTTCTTGATGCCGAGGTCAAGCGCCTCCGCAAGGAAATAGCAAAACTGGAAAAAGAAATACAGCAAGCGGAAAGAAAATTAAACAACGAGCAATTTTTACAGAAAGCTCCCGCTCCCGTTGTAGAAAAAGAACGAAAAAAACACCAGGAATACAACCAACAATATCGGTTCCTCCAGGAGCAGCTTGACAGGCTAACCTCTTAAAAGTGTCGAAAAAAAATCAATCATACTGGGAAAACAACTTGGATCCCTCTCACCGAAATAAATCAGATGCCACACCACATCTTCTCGACAAATATCTCCACCTCGTTCCCCATGAAAATGAGATTCGTTCCATTCTACGCCGCTGGAAACCCCATCGACTTCTGGTCGATCTGGGCGCAGGTTTGGGTCAGTACAGCATTTTTTTCAGTCGCCGGGGTTGGCGGGTAATAAGTGTCGACATTGCCTGGTCACGTTTAAAAAAACTTCAACAAACTCTCCAGGATAAATATCCCGACCTCAACATTTTTCTTGTTCAGGCAAGAGCAGAAGCCCTTCCTTTTAAACAACATGCCGTGGATTATATTTTTACCCATTCGGTTCTGATACATACCGATATTTCTCAATCTTTTCCCGAAATTGCCCGCACCATGAAAAGGGAAGGAACCTGCATTGAACCCACTCTTTACAATCCTTTTGTGCGCCTGTACCGGCGTTTTCTTGCTCCCCGGCAATGGAAAGAAATTACCGGCTATTTTTCCCGGCATACTATTCAGCAGATGAAATCTTCTTTTTCCGGGTCATCTATGGCTATTCATGTTCACCCTCATCACATTCTTAATTTTTTTTCCTATTTCTGGTTCTATAGCTGGTGCCAACCTTTCCTTTTTAAAGTATTTAACAGAATATTCAGTGCACTGGATATATTTCTTTTCAGAATATTCTCATTACAATGGTTCTGGATGTATGAAATACAAATCAGGAGGAAGAAATGAATACTATACGGCCTTTTCAAGGAACCCGTTATAACGAAGAATTATTCAGGGACATTACAGGACTTATCACTCCGCCATACGATGTTATCCACGAAGATTTACAGGAACGACTTTACCAGGAACATCCCTATAATTTTATCCGCCTGTGTCTGGGAAAAACTGAGCAACAGGAAACTCCCATTGATAACCGCTATGTACGGGCGAAACAATATCTGGCAAGCTGGTTTCAACAGAAAGTGCTGATCCATGACTCAGAACCGGCATTTTACGCTTATCGACAGAAATTTACCGTTAAAGAAAAGAAATACCAGCGATACGGCATTTTTGCCCTTCTGAAAGTTCAGCCCTTTGAAAGCGGGAAAATTCTGGCTCATGAAAAAACGTTCTCAGGTCCTATCGAAGACCGTCTGAAACTGATGCAGGAAACCCACTGCGATCTCGAGCCCATATTCCTGCTTTACAATGATTCAACAAAAAAGACAGACTCCTTGATTCGCCCTTATCTGGAAGAGTCAACCCTTGTTCAGAGCGCCCGGGATTTGGAAAACCAGGAAAATGACCTGGCAATAATAGATGATGAAAATACCCAGAAAAAGCTGATGGATATTCTTCAGGAAAAAATCTTTTATATTGCAGACGGGCATCATCGCTATACCACTGCCCTGCAATTTGCTGAAGAAGTGGGGGCAGAAACACCCGGAGCCAGGTATGTGCTGGCTTACCTGGTGAACACTTATAATGAAGGAATGGTTATTTTACCCACTCATCGCTTTTTGAAAAAAGACATTCCTTTTGACCTTAAAAAGATTTTTCCTGCGGTAGAAGAATATTTTGAAGTTGAGAAAGAAAACAGAATTCCTGATGCCGCAACCGTCGAAAAAAGACTGGCAGAAAAAATGGAAAAAGGTAGTACACTGGCAGTTCTCAACAGAGGTAAACTCTACTATCTTACCCTCCGCCAGGATGCAGATTGGCGTGAATGGTGCGGCTCCGATGTCTCTGAAGATCGTGCAAAACTGGATGTCACCATTCTGCATTCTCTCCTTCTGGAAAAAATAGCCGGTGTGAGTCTGAAAGAAAAGGAACTGAAAAAGGTGATCGATTACGAAAAACATATCGAAACCGGCCTGGAAAATGCTTCACGCTATAGCGCCTGCTTTTTCATGAATCCCACTCAAAAAGAAGAGGTTATTCAAATTGCCGGCAACAGAGAACGCATGCCCCAAAAATCGAC
>PWGE01000072.1 GCA_003554345.1 Candidatus Sumerlaeota bacterium
AATATATGACTCGGCAAATAAATCTCGCTCTTCCATTATATCTCTTGCATGCGTATAATGTCCCTCATAAGGCCCATCAAACGTGATACATACAGATTTAGGGGGGAGGGTTATTTCTCCTTCTATCCATGCTGCTACCTCATCAAGTGAGACGGCAGTAAAACCTTCCTCATACAGGTAATCCATCTGTTCTGTAAAATTTTCCACGGAAACACCCCACAAATAATGACAGACCGGTATAATGTCGTGGTATAAAAATATGGGAATTTCTTCGGCGTTAGGCTCATCATTACGTGCAAGTCTTTCTGATGAAGGAGAATCATATTTATTTCTTTTGTTGGGAGGAGGCATTTTTTTCGTGTTGAAATAGGGTTCAATTATTTCCCCCGACGCAGAAGAAATATAGCAGAGGGTACCGTCTAAAGAGGCGCTGGCAATTTCAGGGAAACCATCATTGGTAATATCTTCGAGAATATGGATATCACGAACAATGTCCGGCGTTTGCCAGCCGCGTATCTGAGAGCCGTCCGCACCGGCAAAGGCATGAACAACCCCATTTTCCGAACATACAATTATGTCGTGCGTTGAATCACCGTTTATATCATCAATACTGAGAACTTTTCTGGCACAATCGCCTGTCTGTGCTGTCCAAAGAGGCTGGACATCACCTGAACTGTTACCGGGAATCAGTGCCACCTCTCCCCCTGCTGTCACGGCGGCACATTCAGGATATCCATCACCGGTTATGTCGGGAACAACGGTAACGCTTCTGATGGGTCTGTCAAGTTGACTCCTCCAGACAACACTTCCGTCGGCTCCTGCGACCAGATGTACTGTCTTATCATTGCCGCCGGTAGCAAAATCCGGTTTCCCATCTCCGGTAATATCACCTATTGTCGCTAAAGCGTCTGTAAATCCTCCATCGATGGATTTGTGCCAGATAAAATCACCGGTGAGGGAATCAATAGCAAATACGCGGCCGTCTTCCCATCCCTTTACAACTACATCGTCTGTTCCGCTTGAGTTTAGATCGCCTGGCGAAATAATGGCATGAACATAAGAGAAAGTGCTTATTTCGAAAAGATTTTTTTGCCAGACAGGGGAACCAGTTGCGCCATCCAGGCAAAATATTACCTGATCTCCGCCTCCCGCAGCAATTTCAGGTATGCCGTCATCATTAATATCGGGCATGGTGCATAGAACATCAATTCCTGA
This sequence comes from Candidatus Sumerlaeota bacterium, assembly GCA_003554345.1. Classification (GTDB taxonomy): domain Bacteria; phylum Sumerlaeota; class T1SED10-198M; order T1SED10-198M; family T1SED10-198M; genus T1SED10-198M. Next base: position 1,216 of record PWGE01000072.1, read on the forward strand.
GGGAGCCGAAAACTCCCAGATTTTTGTTCCTGCGTTGGGGCCTTTAACATTATACGCCGCTATTTCTCCAAGAGCGGTGCAGAGAACTACATTATTCCGTCCGTCAGAATTCAGATCAGAAACCGGTAGAATGTCTTTAATGGGTCCCTCAAGAGAATCTGACCATAAAGGATCGGGGGAATCGTTTAGCTGTGTATCGTATGAGATTATCTTACCGGAATTATAACCTGCTATTACCACCGGTTTGTTCCTGTTGAGGTCTTCGCCGCTTATTCCAGTGACGGACATCACGGCATCATCGGGTTCCGTATGAGAGGAGATAATCTGACCAATTACAGGAAAACTTGTTAATAAAAAAAAGTTAAGAGACACAATAAATATTTTTGATTTCATAAAAACCCTCCCAATGCATTACAACTGCTCTGTCTATTAAAACTCCTGGGTACATTGTTTTTATCATACTGTTATCTGTTGACCGTTAATTGGCTTTTCATAGTAATGAGTAATAATAGTATACTACTTCAGAGTGAGCAATAAAGCAAAGCTCTTCAACCGAAAAAGGTGAAAATAGTTACATTCCCAGTTGCCTGCAACTTTGCCTTTAAGTAAAATGTATCAGGACATATACCGTGTACATATAAAAAAAACCGCCCTATTCTGGCGGCGGTATTGGCTCCGCACTGTGAACAACGTTAGAACTACATTTGAAAGGCAAAATAAATATTTTTTCATCCCCGATTTGCGGAAATAGGCCAACTCATAATTTTACCCCACCGCACGTCTCACTATTTCTTATTACTTCTTTACGGGTCTCAATAAAAAACTTGCAAAAGATGAAAATATACCATATAATTTATATGATAGTAATATTATAAAATTTATAGCGGGTGAAATGGGTTAAAGATTTATGATTGCAAAGATCCAATCAGTTACCTGCAGTTTTCGTTGACCTGAGGGTGCGTACAACATACAGGCAGGGGAATGATATATTGATTTAAGCAAAAATCGATGGGTTATATAACCTGGAAAGATGGAAATCATGAATAATAATAACTTTTTTATCATCTTTCTTTGTGCGTTTTTTCTGGCAGGGCTAACAATTACAGCGAATGACTTTGCTGGCGGCTTCGGGACGGAAGCTGAACCCTACCTTGTGGAAACAGCAGAGCATCTTAGCAATGTCAGGAATCATCTGGATGCTCACTTTAAGCAGATAGCCGATATTGATCTGAGCGGCTATGCTGAAGGCGAAGGATGGGAACCGATAGGGAGGTATTATGCCTGGAATGACATTGCTCCCTTTTTGGGCACTTATGATGGGAATGGGTATACAATTATCAATCTTTTCATAGACAGGCCAGATACCAGGGGTATAGGTCTTTTTGGATATTTAGGAGAATACGCAGAACTTACAAACATGTCAATAGAAGGAGTTGAGGTTTCAGGATATGACTCAGTCGGTGGCCTGGTTGGCATGAATTTTGAGGGTGCCATCACTAACAGCTATGCTACGGGTGCGTTGACACTGACAGGAGATGGTGATGTCGGCGGTCTCGTGGGGTTCAATAAGGGCTTCATCTGGAACAGTTATGCAGCGGTTACAGTGACAGGGCCTCCAGAGATAGAAGAGGGATCTGTCGGCGGCCTGGTGGGTTTAAATTGGCTCGGCAACATCACCAACTGCTATGCTGCGGGCAGTGTTTCAGGAGAAGAATGGGTCGGCGGCCTGGTGGGATGTAATGAGCGCGGCACTGTCACCGACAGCTACGCCACCGGAGAGGTTTCAGGAAACCGGGAAATCGGCGGCCTGGTGGGGTTTAATCGGGATGGCACCATCACCAGCAGCTACGCTACAGGCAATGTTTCAGGAGAAGAATGGGTCGGCGGCCTGGTGGGGCATATTTATGACGGGGGCACCATCACCAGCAGCTATGCTGCGGGCAATGTTTCAGGAGAAGAATTGGTCGGCGGCCTGGTGGGATTTAATGAGGATGGCACTGTCACCGACAGCTACGCTACCGGAGAGGTTTCAGGAAACAGGGAAATCGGCGGCCTGGTGGGGCGTATTTATGAAGGGGGCACCATTACCAGCAGCTATTATGATACGGAAACAACCGGACAATCAGACACCGGCAAAGGCATTCCCAAAACCACTGCCGAAATGAAACAGCAGGTGACTTTTGAAGGCTGGGATTTTGAAGAAGTCTGGGGTATTGTCGAAGAAACAACCTATCCCTACCTGCGATGGGTCATAACAGGGGAAGATTATCAGGCGATGGCAGATTCTTATCATATCCCCGCCCTGTATATGAATCGTCATGATACAATAACCGTAACCTTTCGCAATACGGGAACTCAGTCCTGGGAAAAGGGCACGAACGTTTATCTCGGGGCTGTAGACAACAATGACTTTCTGGTTCCACCGGAGAACTGGCGTATGGCGTTAGAACACGACGTTAATCCCGCCCAATTACATGCCTTTGCCATTCCTGTCCATCCTCAGGAAACCGGCATATTCACCACTGAATGGCGTATGCTCAAAGAAGGCGAGTTCTGGTTCGGTGAGAAGTTCAGCAAGGAAGTGGAGGTTACTGTACGTACAGAGGTAGAACGGGCGTTATGGCAGATGTTTGAGTGAGAAAATAAAACCATGTGGTTTTATTATTGGGGTCTCTACTGACAGGATGACCGGGAATTAAGAAGGGCCTCTTAAAAAAACTGTTTCAATGTCTTAAGCCCTTTTTGTCTTAGCCCAGAAGTAACGTTCTTCAGAAAATATACCGTATACATATAAAAAAAACCGCCCTATTCTGGCGGCGGTGTTGGCTCCCCGGGCAGGACTCGCCCTAGCGTGACTTTACTAAACCTTTCGGGATAAACCCCATTTTATCACTATTTACGCCCACTTTTGCGTATAGACTAAATTGCATGTCAAAATAACCCCACTTGACATATGAATAAAAATAG
>PWGE01000172.1 GCA_003554345.1 Candidatus Sumerlaeota bacterium
AAAATAATGTAACAGGTACGTAAAAGACAGGCTGTATGACCCATACTCTCCCTGACTGCGGGCAAAATATGTCCAGCTTTGTAACAGGTATTCCAGAAAGGGGAAAAAATAAAGACTCCCCATAAAAAAGGAAAGAAGTCCGGCTAATATAAAGAGTTTCATAATTGTTACACGTCGGCGAAAACTGTACACATTATGAAACAACAGGTAGAGAACTGCAAAAGAACCGAGCAAAAAGACGTTATGAAAAGCAGTTTCAATATGCCCTCCCAGATAAGAGAGGAAAAGGAAGATGGAAAGATATATCATACGAGTACAGGTAGGCCTTTTGACAAGCCTGAAAAAGCCCCAGAAAAGCCATCCCAGCCACATTGCCACCCCGGCATGGGGATGTCCCAGCCAAACAGTTATATATCCGCCCAGAGCAAAAGCAGCAGCCCCGATAAAAGCAAGCAGGGACTGCCGGAATAAAAGCCTTAAAAAGAGAAACATTCCCCAGAAAGCAAAGAAAACAGTGAAAAAAGCCCGCACATTCAAGCCCTGTTCCAGCGAGAGAAAATACGTGGGAAGGTTGTTGAGAGCCAGCGCAGCGTTCTGAGTATTTGCCCAGTGAGGAACTCCCATTTCCTGGTGAGGATTCCACAGAGGAAAAGTTCTTTCTCGCCGAACCTGCTGCCGGTTATATCTCATCCAGGGATAGAACTGCGTGAACTGGTCACTGAGAAGAGGATTCTCCGGTCGATACTCCTCATGATATTCCTGAAAAGGGGGGAACAGCAACATGGTATCAGCACTGCTGATAGTCTGAGAAGGTTCTTCAAAGAGAGGAGACCAGAGCAGGCACAATAGAATAAAAAATGTTCCCAGATAAGCTGTTGATTTACGGCGCATGGTCAACCTCTTTCTGTAAATCATATAATAGTTCAAGAAAGGTTCTCTCATTTTCCTGAGTGGGCAGAATACTGTTGCCTTCCATAAGCTCATTCCAGGTAGCAATAAAAATTAACTCAGGAGAATGTTCCTGTGCGTGCCTGAAAGTATGCTCGAACAGTTCTGTAGAAATACCGGGATGATGCCAGTCTGGATTAATGAGATGGTCATCGTATCCATTACACAGGACAGGATAAAACCTCCCTTCTTTCTGAACATGAGGTGCCAGTTTTTGATGCAGTTCCCGGTTGAGTTTTTTCATATCCTCCGTACTGTAAGAAGGGTCAAATGTCATTTTATCTGTATCAATGGGCGTGTAATAGGTAAGTGCATCAAAAGAAGGAGCAAAACGCTCCACGTCCTCCTCTGCAGTAGCACCAAAATCCCCTATATAAAAGGCATTTATTCCGTACAAAAAACGCAACAGACGTTTCAGAAATTCATTATCGCCACTGATATCCCAGTTAGTCCCGACAGCATATATATAGACCGCAGGTCGGTTATCAATAAAAAAATAAGAAGGATGATCAAAGTAATGAATAATATCAATGGTTTCCTGAATATAGGGATATAAAAACTCATAATAAGGTGGCAACGGTTGAGCAAAGCGATTGGTTTTTTCATAAAAGAGTTCAGGGGCAACCCGATGATATATCGTCAATCCATCAACGAAAAAGATCACAGGAAAGTCTTTCTCTGATGCCTTTTCCATTAACAGATCATAACGCTCTTTCCCGCCCGTTCCGTAATATTCCATACAAAAACCATCAACACCGTATTGCATAGCCTCCTCAATCTCCCATTTCACCTGTTCTTCAGAAAAATCATAATCCTCATAAAGGGGCGTATTCACAAAATAATCCCGGTGGCCTTCTTCATACCATGGATAATAATAGGCAAAATATCCGGGGTCGAAATGGGATTGCCTCTCACGAGGGCGGTTTATATAATGCATTCGCAGGGGTAAAACACCGGCAGATGGTTCTTTCATAGTCATGGAAACCTGGAGCGGCCTATCATAAAATTCCTGCGGGATTTCATATACGATTTCCGGTTGAGTGAGTGCAATATTTTTCTGGCGATGGTGGGAATCATTTTTCAGTGTCAATATCAGTTCACTCCCGTTTTTTTCCCCGGGGAAAAAATTTATTTCATCATCTTCTCCTGCAAACACACGGAACATATAATCTGCCCGGGATTTCAAATATGTCGGTTCGTGAGGAGCAGAAACCTCAGAATGGGCAGCACACTGCACAATCATTTCATGCACTTGAACGCTCAGACTCCTTACATCCCGGGAACGAGGAATAACTTCCCTGGCAATATTCGAAAAATTGGTTTTTATGGCAATTTTATTCTCTTTTCTGATCATATCTGCCGGAATATCCAGGTGAATCTCATGGCGCCGAGGGGACATTCTCCATTCCCCCATCTGATGCCCATTAAAATAAACCTTCACTCTTCCCTGTCTGCCATAGGGCACAAGGGGCGTTAAAGAAAGCCTCAGTTGATAGTGTTCCTGAAGCATCGGGGGCAGGTTTATCACACCTTTTTTACCACTTAACCAACGCCCATCGGCATCGGGTGCAAGCCATGTGCCTTCAAAATGATTATGAAAAGAGGGAACCATCAGGTCATAGTGAGATTTTTGAGCATAGATATCGGGGTCATAGACCTTCAGCAAATAATCATTTACCACATAATGTGTTTCCGTGGCCGGAATGAGATAAAATAGAAAAAAAACAAGATAAACCCACCATTTTCGAAGAGTAAGTCCTGCTGTTATTCCTTTTTTCACAATCACATTTCTTCAGGGGAAACTGCTCATTAATGGGGATACACAGCACCTTTGTCGGCTGAGCTGACTATTTGAGCATAACGGGAAAGATAGCCCCGCCGGACTTTTAAAGGAGGCGCTTCAAAGGCCTCTCTCCGTTTCTTGAGCTCTTCTTCACTCAAGCGAACATCTATCGTTTTTTCATGTATATTAATGCTGACAGTATCGCCTTCTTTCAAAAGAGCAATAGGACCGCCTGCCTGAGCCTCCGGAGAAATATGACCGATACAGGCTCCCCGGGTACCACCAGAAAACCTTCCATCCGTAATCAGAGACACTTCTTTATCAAGTCCCATACCACATACTGCAGACGTAGGGGATAGCATTTCTCGCATTCCCGGCCCTCCTTTTGGTCCTTCATAGCGAATGACGACCACATCACCGGGTTTTATACGATTGTTCAAAATAGCATCAATAGCCTCTTCTTCGGTATTAAAAATGCGGGCCGGTCCTTCATGCACCATCATTTCTTCTGCTACCGCCGACTGTTTGACCACTGCCCCATCAGGAGCCAGATTCCCTCTTAAAATTGCCAGTCCGCCGGTTTGATGATAGGGGTTATCCAGGGAACGTATAACATCCGGACGAAGTACCTGTGCCTTCTTCAAATTATCCTTCACCCTGCCAGAAGTAACCGTCATTTCATCAGTATGAAGCAATCCGGCTTCTGCTAATTGCTTCATCACCGCCTGAATGCCGCCGGCTTCATAAAGGTCGACAATATAATGGGGTCCACCTGGACTCAGGCTGCAAATATGCGGCACTCTCCGGCTTATCTCATTAAAAAGTTCCAGCTCAAAATCAAGGTCCGCCTCATGGGCCAGGGCAGTTAGATGCAAAACCGTATTACTCGAACACCCAAGCGCCATATCAAGACTTATGGCATTCTCTAATGAACGCCTGGTGACGATATCAAGAGGTTTAATATCGTCATGGACCAGAGAAACCACCTGCATACCGGCATGTTTTGCAAGACGAAACCTTTCGGCATATACTGCCGGGATCGTTCCATTACCGGGTAAACCCAACCCCAGTACTTCTGTCATACAGTTCATGGAATTAGCAGTAAACATACCGGCACATGAGCCACATCCCGGACAGGCATTATTTTCCAGTTCGCCGAGCTGCTCTTCGGTCATACTGCCTCGTTTAACCGCTCCTACTCCCTCAAAAATATTAATCAAGTCCAGCTTTTTTCCATCTTTAGCGGTTCCAGGCAACATTGGCCCGCCACTTATAATAACTGAAGGAATATTCATACGAACCGCTGCCATCAACATACCAGGTATAATTTTGTCACAATTGGGAATAAAGACCAGACCATCAAAGGGTTGTCCTTTCGCCATTACCTCAATACTATCAGCAATAAGTTCCCGACTGGGAAGGGAATATTTCATCCCCTCATG
>PWGE01000127.1 GCA_003554345.1 Candidatus Sumerlaeota bacterium
CCGCCGGTAAATAAACCGTACCCAAACGCGATCTGCACAATGTCCCGGCGGCTGACTCCCGCGGCACTGACCACCCGTGCCACACATTCGGTCCAGGTGTCCATGTCTTTACGGGTGTAGCCCACCACCGTGGGATTGCCCGTCGTGCCGGAAGAGGCATGAAGACGAACTATTTCATCCAGCTGGCGCGTGAAAAGACCGAAGGGATAATTTTCGCGCAGGTCGTCCTTCGTTGTGAAGGGAAAACGCCTGATATCTGCCAGCGTTTTGAGATCATCCGGCGTTACCTGCAGCTGCCGGCATTTTTCCTGGTAATAAGGGACAGTATAATAAATACGGGCGACCAGTTCTTTCAAACGGCGCAGTTGACATTCCTTTTTTACATCTTCTTCCATGCATTCCCGCTCGGCATTCCAGATCATCTTTTACTCCTCGTATTGTTCTTTCCGGGAAAAGCAGTGGCTGCTGAATCCTTCCCTGCTTTGATACCCTGGTAGCTTTTTCGCCGGATAAGCTCCTGCTGAACATCTTCCAGGAATTGGGATTTTTTCGATGACCAGTGCGGAGCAACCAGTCTCCGGCGCGGCGCTTCACCTATTAAACGCTGTATTATAACAGCTTGCGGCAAAATTTCTATTGTGTCGCAAACCGCCTGCAGGTAAAGAGAGTATGACGGCACCTCCACCTTTTGCCGGCGGTATAATTCATAAAGTGGCGAGTCGGTGGTGATATAGAGATTATGCAGCTTTATGCCGTGAAAACCGTAAGAAAGAAGGCTCTGCACGGCTTTTATGACATACGATGGAGCATCACCGGGAAGACCGAAGATGAAATGCAGGCAGATATTGAGGGGATAAGCCCGTGCCATTTCCACGGCGCGCACACTGTCTTCCCAGGTATGACCCCGGTGGATGGCTTCCAGGGCGTTATTGTTACTGGTCTGGATACCCAGTTCCAGCCATACTTCATAGTCTTCAGCAAAAAAGGACAGAAGTTCCAGCACTTCCGACGTCAGGCAGTCCGGTCTCGTTCCCACTGCCAGTCCTGTTACTTCGGGAAATTTTCTGATGATGCTGTAGTGTTGGCGAAGAGTCTCGATATCGGCGTACGTATTGGTAAAAGCCTGGAAATATGCCAGGAAAAGACGCGCTTTATATCTCTTTTTGCCGTGCCGGATGCCCTGCCTGAGCTGTTCTTCCAGCGACCAACCGTCCCGGTGTTTTCCCGACCCCGAGCCGTAGCTGTCGCAGAAAAGACATCCTTTTCCTTCTTGAGCCCGGTGCGGACAGGTAAAACCGGCATCCAGGGTGACCTTCTGGACCCGCTCTCCGTATTTCTCTAAAAGATAGTCCTTGAATCTGGTATAGTAGCCGGGTTTTATATTCATGAAAGATAAGCAGGCATCATATTTTGCGGTATGCCGGTAAAAGATATTGTAATGTTTTTTATCCTCCCTGCAACAGGAGAAACCCTGTCGAAAAAAGGTATAAACCAACGCTTCGAAAGCAAACAGGAAACCTCACCGACGGACCAGAAAGTCAATACTCCGGCAGAAAAGGTGTTTTTAAAAATAGTTTTTGTAAATACAGAAAATGTTATATAATTAAGAAGAAGGATTGTTGTATCAAGACATTATTGCGAGAGCCGATAAAGTTTTTTTCTACAGCAATAGATACAGATAAAAATTTAGCTTTGTTGCCCTGCAGAGGAGGGTAGGTACTATTGAGATAGCGAGATCGACTTCACTGGCTACGCTGGTACTGCTTGCTGGATCTTCTCTGGTTACAGCACTGAAATAATTAAAAATAAAGAAAGATCCTTTATAAAGGAACATAAAATGAAAACCACCACTTTTTTTATAGTATTATTTAGTGTGCTTTTCATTTGTCTACCTATCGTAGCTACAGCCGGTGACTTTGCCGGTGGTAGCGGGACAGAAGATGATCCTTACCTGGTAGAAACAGCAGAGCATCTGGATAATGTCAGGAATCATCTGGATGCGCATTTCAGGCAAATAGACGACATTGATCTGAGCGGTTATGCTGAAGGCGAAGGCTGGGATCCAATAGGATATTATTATGATCGGGTTGACAGGGAAAGTTTTGAAGGAACCTATGATGGAAATGGCTATACAATTGCCAATCTTGTTATAGATAGACCAGATACTGATAATATTGGACTTTTCGGATTATTAGGAATAGAAGGTAAGCTTACAGATGTTGCCCTTGAAGAAATTGAGATTTCAGGAAATAAAGGGGTTGGCGGCCTTGTGGGATGGAATGATGGCGACATCACCAGCAGCTACGCCACCGGCAATGTAACAGGAGAGGGAAGGTTTGCCAATGTCGGCGGTCTGGTTGGATTTAATAGTAGTGATGGCACAATAACAGGCAGCTATGCCACAGGGAGAGTAATAGGTAGAAATCGAATTGGTGGTCTAGTTGGCTTGAATAGTGGCACAATAATAGACGGCAACGCCACCGGCAAAGTTTCAGGAGAAGGAGAAGTCGGCGGCCTGGTGGGTATACATCATGGTACAATAAAGAGCAGTTATGCTATGGGAGATGTGGCAGGTGAAGGGAACCGAGTCGGCGGCCTGGTTGGCTGGAGTACTGGTACAATAACAGGCAGCTATACTACTGGAAATGTAACAGGTAGTGGGCGAGTCGGTGGTCTAATTGGCACGAGTATTGGCACAATAACAGGCAGCTATGCCATGGGAAGAGTAGAGGGCGAAGAAAGTGTCGGTGGTCTGGTTGGTTTGAATACTGGCACAATAACAGACAGCTATGCCACTGGAAATGTGATAGGTGTGGATGAAAGATATGAAATTGTCGGCGGCCTGGTGGGAAGTAATCCTGACGGTGATGTAGATTATTCTTATTACGATAAAGAAACCACTGGTCAGTCCAATTCTACCGATAAAGGTATACCAAAAACAACAGAAGAAATGATGCAACAAGACACCTTTGAAGGCTGGGATTTTGAAGAGACGTGGGGAATTATAGAGAATGAGATATATCCTTTTTTACAATGGGAATAAGAAGCCCTTCAAGCCGCCTTTACAGCCGAACCGATAGAAGGAACAGCTCCTCTTGAAGTGGAGTTTACCGATAATTCTACTGCTGATATAGACTCGTGGGAGTGGGACTTTGGCGATGGCAATGCTAGCAATCAACAGAATCCTACTCATACATATGAAGAAGCTGGCACTTTCACCACCGAATGGCAAATGCTCAAGGAAGGCGAGTTCTGGTTTGGGGAGAAGTTCAGCAAAGAGGTGGAGGTCTCAGTGCGTACTGGTATCGGCTCCCCACTCTGGAACCTTTTTGAGTAATGAAAACTCCATCATCCCATCTGTAGGGGCAGACCTATGTGTCTGCCCTGTATTCCTCTTTCCGGTCAGTGAATTCTTAAGCCGACCCTCTTTCTCTTGATTCCCTTATCGCCTCAATAATATCCTGCGTTGTAGCCTTTGTCTTGATACCAGCAATATCCAGGGGTGAGCGTTTGCTTTTTCTATACTTGATTACGAAAGTTTCCCCGCTTCTTCTTTTGATAATCACTTCCTCTTTTTGAGCATTGTTCAGTACTTCTGCAAAACGTTTTCTTGCTTCTGTAAAAGTATAAACCTTCATTTTTTATGCTCCATGAGGGTAATACCCATCTTTTTTGCAATATTTTTCATGCCATGATCGAGTGTTAATAATGGTCGCCGAATCCTGGCGGCGCATTCTAAAAAATACGCATCATAAGCATACATATTATACCTGGCGGCAAGAGATAAAGCTTCCTGTATATTAATGCCCCGCAAATCTACCGGAATCTGAATCACCTGAGAAAACACTAAAACCATTTCGTCGGCTCTTATCTTCCCTTTTTTCATCATTGCATTCAAAGCGTTCCCTATCTCATAATGCAGAATTTCAGGGGCAATCAGCTCACTTCCTCTGGTTATTTTCAGTAAAGACCCCTTTTCAGGTTCATTCATGGCAACCGCCAGAAAAATGCTTGTATCGGCAACAACTTCCATAAGTACAAATGTACAACTTAAAACCCTGAAATCAAGAAATATTTTGTGCCGTATTCTTTTTCATTAATGCGCTATCTGTTAAGGTTTACGACAGTTTAATTGACGTTTTTTGAAACCGTTGTTGCTGGCTGGTC
>PWGE01000425.1 GCA_003554345.1 Candidatus Sumerlaeota bacterium
CCACCCGTAGCCACAAACCACGAAAGTAGAACCGGCAATCAGCTTATTGGTAGCACGAATAATACCATCAACAGTACTTTGACCGGTTCCATACCGATTATCGAAGAAATGTTTGGTATCGGCATTATTAACCGCAATCAAAGGAACACCAAGCACTCCTTCCCTTTCCATACTCTGCAGGCGAATAACACCAGTGGTCGTTTCTTCTGTGCCCCCGATAATCCCTTCAATCATTGCCTGCACTTCCTCATTGGAAAGGGTTTCCACCCATTTTTGAAGAGTCGGATTGAGAAGATTATAGCGTTGCAACTTCAAAAAGAGGATAGAGCTCACCAGGTCAGCACCGTCATCCATTGTTATATGGGGTTTATGTTCAATAGCCGCCCGGATATGCTGATAATACTGTTCATCTGATTCTCCTTTGATGGCATACACAGGAACCTGATAATCATACACCAGGGAAGCCGCCACATCATCCTGGGTAGAAAGAGGATTAGAAGCACAAACCAGCACATCCGCACCTCCTGCTTTCAAAGTAAGGAGTAAATTTGCAGTTTCCGTCGTAACATGCAGGCAGGCGGAAATCCGGCATCCCTTAAGTGGTTGTTCTTTCTGAAAGCGACCCTTTATTTCAGCTAAAACGGGCATATTACGTCCAGCCCATTCAATTTTCTTTTTTCCTTCAGGTGCCATATCCAGAGAGCGAATATCATATCGTACCGTCATAAAACTCACTCCTTAAAATAGTTTACTTTTTAATTCCCCGGTCTTATCAGTCATTTCCCAGGTGAACTCCGGTTCATTTCTCCCAAAATGACCATACGAAGCAGTTTTCGTATAAATAGGCCGCAGGAGATCCAGGCTTTTTATGATACCAGAAGGCGTAAGATCAAAAATCTCACGCACTGCTTTAGTAATCTTCTGCTCGGAGACCTTCGCTGTTCCATAGGTATTGATCATTATAGAAACCGGTTCTGCCACGCCAATAGCATAAGCAAGTTGTATCATACACTGGTCTGCAGCCCCGGCAGCAACAACATTTTTTGCCACCCATCTGGCGGCGTAGGAAGCACTGCGGTCAACCTTACTGGGATCTTTGCCTGAAAAACATCCACCACCATGACTGGCATGTCCCCCGTAGGTATCGACAATAATTTTCCTGCCTGTCAAACCGGTATCGCCATGTGGTCCACCGATAACAAATCTTCCTGTGGGGTTAACATGATATATAATATCATCGACCAGGAGATTATCGGGAAGAATGGGAGACACCACTTTTTCTATGACATCTTTTCGTATTTGTTCCTGCGACACCTCTTCCGAATGCTGGGTAGAGACCACAATGGTATGAATACGAAAGGGTTTCCCATCGCGGTATTCCACTGTTACCTGTGATTTCCCATCCGGACGAAGATAAGACAGGGTTTTATCTTTTCGCAGTGTCGCCAGGCGTTGACATATACGATGAGAAAGGAGAATCGAGAGGGGCATTAATTCTTCCGTTTCATTACAGGCATAACCAAACATGAGTCCCTGGTCTCCGGCACCCTGTTTTGATTCTTCCTTTCTGGAAACCCCCCTGTTAATATCCTGGGATTGGCGGTCGACACTTACCATTACCCCGCAGGATTTATAGTCAAAACCAATAGCTGAATCGTCATATCCGATCTTCTTTACAGTATTTCGTGCTATTTCAGAGTAATTACACGACTGGTTACTGGTAATCTCCCCACTGATAATTATCATACCGGTGGTTACCAGAGTTTCACAGGCCACATGACTATGCGGATCATTCTGAATCGCCTTATCAAGCACAGCATCAGAAATCTGGTCGCAGACCTTATCGGGGTGACCTTCCGTAACTGATTCAGAAGTAAAAAGGTAGTTTTTTTGCGCCATCAGCGATTCCCCCCTCTTTTAGAACTATTATTTAAAAAATCAATGATTGTAGAGTCGCCTACATTGAGGTGAAACTGAGAGCCCCTGACAATAGCGTTTTCCCCAATAATAGACTGGCTGAGCACAATATCCTCAACTTCAGATCCCTTATTAACGATACTATCAGACATTACCGTCCGGTTTATTTTCACCTTATCACCAATGGTTACATAAGGTCCGATAATAGCCTGAGAAATACTGACATCCAGGCCAATGGAAACAGGATGAATGATCACCACACCATTTTCACGATGTTCAAAGCGAACGGCATCCTTATATTTTTCCAGTAATTGCTGATTGGTATGTAATAAGGTTTCGGGTTTACCACAATCATACCAGCCATCGATAATATGATACTGCATACTCACTTCTTTACTCAGCATTATTTTCAGCGCATCAGTGAGCTGATATTCACCTTTTGTCTTGATATCTTCTTTCATAATATGGTCCAGTGCTTCATACATGATGGAAGGCTCTTTGATGTAATAAATACCAACGATAGCCAGGTTAGAAACCGGTCTATCCGGTTTTTCAATGAGGTCCGTGATATGGGGACCTTTAGTCACCACCACTCCAAAGCGCTGAGGTTGAGAAACCTCTTTTACGCAAACAACGGAGTCTTCAGTGCTCATAATCCTCTCCAGGTTTGCCTTAAAAAGGGTATCCCCCAGGACAATCAACAGTTCTTCCCCTTTCTGAAGGGTATCTCTTGTAATAGCAATGGCATGACCCAATCCAAGACACTCATCCTGTTCCACAAAATCCACATCAAAAGCATAATTTTTAAGAACATAATCCTTAATCTGATCACCCAGATAACCGATAACTATAGACACCTTCTTTATACCCATTTTCTCGATTTCATCAAGAATATGAGCGAGCATGGGTTTCCCTGCCACCGGAATAAGGACCTTGGGCAGGGTATGAGTAAGAGGTCGTAAACGGGTTCCCACCCCTGCCACCGGAATGACAGCTCGCACATGTTCAAAATTTTTCTTTGTATTACTCACACTTTCCCTCCTTATAAATACTTTCCCGGGTCATTTTCACTCCCGCTTCCTGTAGAAGATTCATAGCCAGAGAGTCGGGATATTCACCTGCAAAAACAACCTCACCTATTTTTGCATTAATTATCATTTTTGCACAGACGACACAGGGTTGAAAAGTTACAAACATTTTAGCATCCTTTACAGACACCCCATATACAGCTGCCTGGATAATAGCATTTTGCTCTGCATGCAATCCCCGGCATATTTCATGTCTTTCCCCGGAGGGGATACCAAGTTCTTTTCTCAGACAACCCGCCTCTTCGCAGTGGGAGATATTTTCAGGCGATCCATTATAACCTGTTGCCAGAATACGGTTATCCTTGGTAATAACTGCACCCACTGCCCGTCGTATACAGGTAGAACGAGAAGAAACCAGCTGAGCAATTTCAAGAAAATATGTGTGCCAGTCAGGTCTCTGTATCATTCTACTTTCACTGCCAGGCATTCAAAGGAAAATCACGGGTAAACTCTTTAATTTCTTCCTTGATTGCCACAAGTTTAGATTCATCTTCACCAGCTGTCAGAGCCTTTTTGATCCATTGCGCAATTTTTTTCATCTCTTCTTCTTTCATACCACGGGTAGTTACCGCAGGCGTTCCAATACGAATACCAGAGGTAACAAACGGTTTTTCCTTATCAAAAGGAATGGTATTTTTATTGGTCGTTATACCCGCCTGATCCAGGCAATATTCAGCCTGCTTACCGGTTACGCCGAAAGAAGTAACATCAATGAGCAAGAGATGATTATCGGTACCGCCGCTGACCAGGCGAAGCCCGGCTGATTGCAGTTCTTTCGCCAGAACCTGTGCATTATGGACAATCTGCTGCTGATATTCTTTAAAAGAAGGCTGAAGAGCTTCCTGAAAAGCCACTGCTTTGGCAGCAATAATATGCATAAGAGGCCCTCCCTGGGTACCGGGAAATACTGCTTTATCCACCTTCTTTGCCATCTCTTCTGTACAGAGAATCAACCCACCGCGCGGACCGCGTAAAGTTTTATGAGTGGTAGTCGTCACAAAATCGCAGTAAGGAACTGGGTCAGAATGCAAGCCTGCTGCCACCAATCCGGCAATATGAGCAATATCAGCCAGTAGATAAGCACCTGCGGAATCAGCAATCTTCCTGAAGCGCTGAAAATCTATTTCCCGGGG
>PWGE01000190.1 GCA_003554345.1 Candidatus Sumerlaeota bacterium
AAACACAGTGCGGAACTGATAGCCCTGGCTCAGGAAAAGCAGGTGGCTCTTGCTTTTGAGGCCAGTGTGGGCGGTGGAATACCTCTTATTCGGACCATACGCGACTCTCTGGCAGCCAATAATATTAATTATATTCTCGGCATTTTGAATGGGACCAGTAATTATATTCTGACAAAGATGTATGATGAACCTGATATGTCTTTTGAGGAGATTCTGGTGCAGGCGCAGGAGCTGGGCTATGCGGAAGCAGATCCCACTTCTGATATAGAAGGTTACGATGCTGCGAATAAGGCGGCTATTCTTGCCAGTATTGCCTTTGGACAGAAAATCACCCTGGATGATGTCTATACGGAAGGCATTACACGCATTACGCCCCGTGATATCACTTATACCAGTGAATTGGGGTATATTATCAAGCTGCTGGCAGTCATCAGGAAAATGATTAATGGGGTCGAGGTACGGGTTCACCCTGTCCTCTTGCCGGAAGATCACATACTCAGTTCGGTGAGTGATGTGATTAATACTGTTATGTTTGACCTGGACCTGGTTGGCAATACGATGCTCCATGGACCGGGAGCGGGAGCTTTGCCTACTGCCAGTTCGGTTTTGAGCGATGTCATAGAAATTGCCAAGCATCTTCATAACAAGAAAGTGCCCCGTTTTCTCACGCCTTATACTTTTGATAGGGAAAAAGAGATCGTTTCCATGGATGATGTGGTGTCGGGATATTATATTAGAATGCAGGTCTATGATAGACCCGGCGTCCTCGCTACCGTGGGTTCTGTTTTTGCCAAATACGACGTGAGTATCGCAGTGGTGCTTCAGAAAGAATCGAATATCGGTGGATGGGTGCCTCTCATCGTCCTGACACATCCCATCAAGGATGCCCCTATGAAAAAGGCACTGGAAGAAATTAAACAGCATGACGAGATTTTACGGGGTGACCCCTTTTATATTCGTATACTGGATGTATAAACATGTCAAAACGATCCCTGCTTGACAAAATTCTACATTATTGTTCCGGAAATGAAGAAGATCCCCTTTTCAGGGCTTTTTGCGAAGTGCCTCGTGAGAGGTTTGTTCCTGAAAAAGATGATTCCTTTGCCTATATGGATACTCCTCTTCCCATTGGTTACGGTCAGACTATTTCCCAGCCCACGATGATATATATGATGCTCAGGGAGATGGAACTTCAGCCCCACGATAAGGTACTGGAGATTGGAACCGGTTCCGGCTACCATGCCTCTCTTCTGAGCCGGGTCGCAGGAGAGGTTCATACTGTTGAACGTATTCCCCAGCTGGCAGAAAGAGCTGAACAGGTCATAGAAGAACTGGGATATGACAATATTCATGTACACGTGGGGGATGGAACACTGGGCCTGGCTGAGAAAAGCCCCTTTGATAAAATAATTGTTACTGCTGGTGCTCCCACTGTGCCGGAGGAGCTCAAACAGCAGTTAACCGTCGGCGGTATCCTGGTTATCCCGGTAGGAGATCTCTACCTTCAGAGGTTGCTGAAGGTTGTGAGAAAGGGCGAGGAAGAGTACGAGGAGTTCAGTAAAGGCGGATGCATGTTTGTGAAGTTAATAGGGAAAAAGGGTTGGCAGGAATCTTTTGATGATAGGGAGTAAGTATGTTCGCCGGCTTTATGACTGGGTCCTGCACTGGGCTTATACTCCATACGGCCCCCTGGCATTATTTTTGATGGCGTTTGGGTCCTCTTCTTTTTTCCCGGTTCCACCAGATGCTTTACTGGTCACTCTCTGTCTGGGTGATCGTTCCAGAAGCTTCTTTTTTGCTTTGCTGTGTACCGTCGGCTCGTTACTGGGCGGTATTGTGGGATATATCATCGGTGTCTTTTTTTTCGAGAGTATCGGCGTGAGAATACTGGATTTTTATGGGCTGTTTGAAGAATATGAACAAGTCCGGACAGTCTTTGATGCCCAGGCTTTCTGGAGTATTTTTGCCGCGGCGCTTTCTCCCATTCCCTATAAGGTTTTTACCATTGCCGGAGGGGTGTTTCGAATATCGCTGGTGGCATTTATTCTGGGCACCATCGTTGCCCGATCCCTGCGTTATTTCTCCATGGCGGGGCTCATCTGGATGTTCGGAGGACCTATCAAGAGGTTTATCGACCGTTATTTTGACCAGGTTGCGCTGGCTTTTGTTATACTTATTATTGGTGGTTTTATCGCCATTCGATATTTATTTTAGAAACCATGAAAGAAAATAAAAACCATAAAGACGATCATTACCGGCAACAGCGGGATTCCGTGTTTCGTTACCTGAGCCTGATTACCCAGCTGGCTCTTACCATGATAATATGCATACTGGGGTTTTTCTTCTTTGGATTGTGGCTGGGTGACAGGTTGGGATTGCAAATACCCTTTATGGTGGTGGGTTTGATAACGGGTATAGGATGCGGTTTTTACTTTTCTTATCGTCAGATAACAGGATTGGACGATAAATAATGGATGAGAATTTAAAAAAATTTTATAAAACATACCATTACATCATACGGAAGCTGTGGACGGTAGATTTCGCCCTCGCTCTGGTCGCCATACTTATGGGATATGATAAATGGGCAATTGGTTTTCTGGTAGGAGGCGCGGCGGCGCATTTCTTTTTCTACCGCCTTCGCAAAGACATAGAGAAGATGGCGGCGCGTCAAAACTTCTCTACCGGGCAGGCTTTTGCCGGACATCTGTTCCGATATGTGGGCGTAGGGGTGATATTCGCACTTGCCATTTCTTCAGGCTTTGCTAACATGTGGTCTATTTTCATCGGGTTTTTCGTCTTTCATCTTATTCTGTTCATGATAAAGTTTGGCGAAAAAGAAAAGAAGGAGTAATACAGGTGGAAGAAGGTCTTGATCCAATAATATGGGTGTTTCAGGTTGGCGACTTTACTATTCCCATCAATCCAGCCACCTTTTTTACTTCGCTGGGTATTATTCTTTTCCTGGGCCTTATCGCCTGGTGGGGCACGCGCCGACTCCAAAAAGTCCCTGATCGATTCCAGGCTGCCATTGAATTGCTCGTAGAATCTTTTGACTATCTTCTAACGGATACGCTGGGCAAAGATGGACGTAAATATATCACATTTTCCCTGGCGCTTTTCCTGTTCATATTTATCAGTAATATCGTAGGGGTCTTGCCCTTTGGTTTGTCCGAACCCACCCGTGATCTCAATGTGCCGGTGGCGCTGGCTATTATCACCTTTATTGTAGCCCAGTGGTCGGGTGTCAGAAAAAAAGGGCTGTGGCCCTATCTGAAGGAATTCGGCGAGCCCATTATTATTATGTTGCCGATTAATATCATTGGAGAAGTAGCGAAAATAATATCTCTTTCTTTTCGTCTTTATGGCAATATCCTGGGAAGTGCCATTATTATTCTCATTCTCAGTGAGCTTTTTCGATATATTTTGATGCCGGTGATATTGAATGCTTTTTTTGGTCTGGCCATAGGGTTACTCCAGGCGTTTGTCTTTATGATGATTTCCATTACCTATATCGCAGTAGCGGTTGCTACTGATGAAGAAGAAGAGGAAGCGAGTAGCTAACGATGGAAGCAGTAGAAACATTTTTTGTAATCTGCCAGCATCTGGGCGCCGGTATTGCCATCGGACTTGGTGGTATTGGAGCGGGTGCCGGAATGGGCGATGCTGCCAAAGAAGCGTGCTCTGCCATTGAAAGACAGCCTGCTGCTAAGGATGATGTTTTTACCACCATGCTCATTGGACAGGCGGCAACCTCCACTTCCTCTGTTTTTGCTTTAGTGGTGGCGCTGTTGATGCTGATGGGGCTGGAAACACCTGAAGAACTGTCTTACAGCATTGGCATAGCCCTGCTGGCTGCTGGTATTTGTATTGGCCTGGGATGCCTGGGCTCCGGTTTGGGAGCGGGTTTTCCTTCCGCCGCCGCCTGTGAAGGTGTTGGCAGGAATCCCCGTGCCAAAGGTGTTATTATCTTTAATATGCTTATTGGTCAGTCAGTTGCCCAGACCCCGGCTATTTTCGCTTTTCTGGTGTCTTTATTACTCCTCTACCGGGATATTCCGGACCCGTCGGTTATTACGGCGGCTGCGCTGCTCGGCGCTGGAATTGCCATGGGTGCAGGTGCTATAGGTCCCGGTT
>PWGE01000406.1 GCA_003554345.1 Candidatus Sumerlaeota bacterium
AGGCAATGATGTCGATATCCATCCCGGCAATTTGTTTTGCCAGGGCGTTATGATCACGGGCCTTACAGGTATAATAAGGTGCAAACAGCAGGGGGCGTTTTCCTGTTAAGCGCCGGGCCTCTGAGGAGGTGGTCCGAAGATATTCCATGCAACTTTCAGGGAAAAGAGGATCTATATATCCTTCGGTAGGAAAGTACCATCCATAAAATGCCGGGTAATCACCGTATAGATGGGCAACTTCTTCCATCATTGCCAGCCGGTTTTTAACACGTGCCGGTTCATTCAGCTCCTCCAGTGTTGGCCAATCTCCATGCCATTCAGCGCTCACAAATACTCTGATACCATATTTTTCAGCAGCCCTGAGTATGACACCTAAGGGGTCTGAACAGGCAATTTCCCACTTTTCCAGTAAACGGGAACGATAAAAGGCTTTGCCGCCTATTCCCACCGCCAGAATAATAAGGTATTTCATACCGATGTCGGCCACTTCTTTGACTGCGGCTTCCCATTGTTTATCAGTATACTGCGCTGTTACGCTGTTCCAGTACAGGTGGCGGGAATCATTCCACTGAATGCTCATCCAGCTTCCTTCTATGGGCTTGGTTTTTTGTGAAAACATTTCTTTTGACATACTTCTCCTCTTCTGATTATTTGAAAGGTATCAATATACCTGACCAACCTGATATTTCAAGATATCTGCCCCTCTTTCTGTCAGGAGTTGCTGTATGAGAGTTTGTGTTTTGAAGGGAACGGGCAGGGTAAAGTTAAATCTTTAAGGAGAATACAGGTGTTTTTACCTTATCAAAAAATATTCACCTGTTTGAGGAGGAAGGTAGAGTCGTTTGCCATCAATATGTACGTCGGGATAGAGAAAAAGAAGCGGTTGGTAGTCTCTGTTATCAGGCACAGTGAAGATGTGATTGTTAGAGCAGGCATTGATGACGATTCGAATGGTTTGTTCTTTATTGCTTCGAAAAAAATCGAGTACCTTGCTGGAAGTTTTCCCGGCAGGTTGAAACGTACCATCCTGTAGAGCGGAGGTGTTTTTCCGGATATGTATAAGCCGTTTATAAAAATTATACAACTCATGATCAAAGGAAGGAGTATCAGGGGGGCGATTTAGGTGGAAAGGGTGATGAATTTCTCGGTCGTAGTTCCATTCATTCCAGAGCATCGGTTTGCGGCAATCAGGATCATTAGCTCCCCACATTCCTGCTTCTTCGCCATAGTAAATGAAGGGAGCACCCATCATGGAAAATTGCAAAAGAAGCATCAGTCTGTGCACCATTTTTTCCTTTTTTACCGGGGCACGGACTGAATAATCAGGATTATTCTGGAGTTTAGAGGGGAAAAAGAGACTGTCCCATGAAGAAGCCGGTGTATCACTGTTGACAATCTGGGTTGCCAGGCGGGGTGTATCGTGCGAGCTGTATATGTTTTGCATGGAAAGGGCTACTGACCATGGATAGAGGTCATATAACCCTTCTAAGCGAGAGAGGGTTTCTGCGGAGCTCAACTTTTTCTCGAGGAAAAAGGCCCGGCTGATATATCCGAAAGGATAGTTCATCAGAGCATCAAAGGTGGAAGTTTGAAAACAGTGTGGAGCAGGTTCTACTATTTCTGCTGTTATATATGCCTCCGGGTTGCAGCAACGTACCCATTGGCGAAATTTCTGCCAGAAGGAGAGCGGTAAGCAGTCTGCTACGTCCAGTCTCCATCCATCAACTCCTGCCTCTGGATCACATGGGGGAGCGGTCCAACGCTTCACTATATTTTTGACATATTTTTCCGGTCCATATGCCAGTGTATCGTTTACCTGTAGAAATTCAGGCAGAAGTCTGGTGCCAGCCCACCCCTGGTACTCAAAACCATCAGGGAGGTTTTTATCCCAGCGAGTAATGTTATACCAATTCCGGTAGGGTGACTTTTTACCCTTTTTGAGAATGTCACGAAAGGCAAAAAAATGCCTGCCCGTATGATTGAAAACGCCGTCGATTATTATTCTCATGTCATTATTATGGAGTTTTTTTACGAGGTAAAGAAAATACTTGTCCGCCTCTGTCCAGATCCACGTGTCAGGATCATCAGATTCATTGGCTTTTTGGAGTGAATGCAAGTCCTTCTCAGGGTCAGGGCCAAAAAAAGGATCGATATGGTGGTGACAGACAGCATCATATTTATGCGAAGAGATACCATAAAATATCGGGGTAAGATAAAGCGCATTGATACCAAGCTCTTTCAGATAAGGTATCTTTTTTTCAATTCCCGGAAGATCACCTCCATAATAGCGGGCATGTACGCTGCGATAAAACTGATTTTCAAAGTGCTGCTTTTCCCATTCTTCAGGTTGATACCAATCCCCTGTCCACCTGGAAATTTTCCAGCCTTCAATATTCCGAGATGCGGGGTAAAGTTGTTGAAGAGAAGGAGTGAACTTTTTTCCCGGATAAAAACGTTCAGGAAAAATCTCATACCAGATGGCAGATCTAACCCAGGCAGGTGTCCTGTCAGAAAAGTTATAGGCGGGGTCTTTCTTTTTTTTCTTAAAACTCATCTCAAAAAAACCATCTTGTATTTTATTTGTCAGAGTCCAATGGTTTTTCATCTCCTGAAGGAATATCTCTTCTTTTACTATTTATATTTGAAAAAGCAAAAAGTATCAGACTTGTTTTTGAAGGAATAGAGAAAATGAGGTTTGGTCGGAAAAGAGGAACTTCTGGAGCGGGCAGAAGTATTTAAAAGAGCGTAAGAATGGAAAGGTACTATCAAGTAAATAGATGGCAGTTTTTTTATAATATATCAAGAAAGGTGAAGAACCAAAGCGTGTTACTGAAACTCAAAAGTAGCAATCTTTTTGAGGTTTAATAGTCATGAAGGGCATGTGCAAAGCTGAAAGTATGATTTTGCAAGATAACATATTCTGGAAATACATAAAAAAATAAAGGTTTTTTATCATTCAGATGCCGGAGATGACTTATAAGCGGAAAATAGTATAATATGCACACATTTTTACCCTGAAAGCATTATGGACAGCAGACGTAAAATCATACTCATTCTATCCTTTTTAATTTGCCTGCTGTTGGGTGGTACAGCGGGATATATGTGGATAGAAGATCTTTCTTTACTGGATGCCCTTTATATGACGGTAATTACCGTCAGTACTGTGGGTTTTCGGGAAGTTAAGGAGTTATCTGATACCGGAAAATTTTTTACTGTTATCATCATATTTGCCGGATTAGGAACAGTGGTTTACGGGGTATCCAGTATCGCTACTTTTATTATTGAAGGAGAATTCAGGGATTTTATAAGGAGATATCGCATGGAAAATAAGATCAATGCTATAAAAGACCATTACATTGTTTGTGGCGGGGGAAAATCGGGTATGCACGTAGCAAGGGAGTTCTTATCGCGCAAAGTTCCCTTCGTGGTTATTGAAAAAGATGAAATCCGTGCGCAGGTATGTATGGAAAATGATATCCTGGTGCTGGTAGATGACGCTACTTCTGAAGACGCCCTGAAAAAAGCAGGAATAAAGAGGGCGAAAGGATTGATTTCGTGTTTATCCTCGGATGCTGATAATGTCTTTACAGTGTTGACCGCACGGGGATTGGCGTCTGATCTTTATATAATAGCAGAAGCCATAGAAGAGCAATCCGAAATGAAACTCAAAAAAGCCGGCGCAAACAAGACTGTTTCACCCAATAGGATAGGAGGTTCCAGAATGGCTTCGCTGGTTCTTCGTCCGGTAGTGGTCTCTTTTTTAGACGTTATTACACATGCCGAAGACTTCGTCCTGGATCTGGAAGAAATTCACATATGCCCGGATTCCATGTTAGTGGGACAAAACCTTCAAGAAGCGCGAATACCCGAAAGGACCGGGTTAATAGTGCTTGCGATGACACCGGCGGGAAGAGAAAAAATGGTTTTTAATCCTCGATCTGATCAGATTTTGGAAGCAGGATGTCGTATGATCGTCCTTGGTCAGGCCGACCAGATAAAGCGTTTACGCCAGCTGGCATGTGATCCGGAAAGGTAGAGGAGTGAAGAAACAATAAGGTTGGCTCTGGGCTGTAGGTATGTGTCATATAATATCATATTCATTTTAGCTTTTAGAGTAAAATGATACCAGTCTATTCTGTTTATGATAAAATATTATATAGTGAAGGGTTGGAGTGAAGCCATTGTATCAAGATACCAGGGAAAACATCCCTTTTCACTTTTCATAGAGAGAGTGCTTCAGGCAAGCGCAAGGGGTGGTGCCACTAATCGTAAAATAGATACGACTGATAGGACCAATAAGAGCATGAGGAAATATAGGCCACGGAATCAGATAAACCTTAATAGTTTTATTTTCAGAGGCATCTCTCGTTATCCAGGGAACAAAACGTGAGGCAGTAAAATAGCAATGAGAAGATGGTTGAGCCGTTTTTTTGCCGAAAAAAAGCTTTTTCCTGAGGGGGAAGGGAGTGTTGACAACCCTTTTCTTATTGAAAAAGTGGAGCAGTTACGTGTGATCGGCAACCAACTGGATGCCCATTATAAATTGATTGCAGATATAGATATGCAGGGAGTGAAATGGTCTCCCCTGGGAAATAGAAAAGAACGTTTTACCGGTACCTTTAATGGTAACGGATATCGGATTGTAAATCTGAAAGTCAAAGCACCGGCAGAGGATTATATCGGGTTCTTTGGTTTTATTGGAGAAAAAGCACAAATATGGGGCCTGGCTCTTGAAAATTGTCATATCCAGGGGCATAATTTTGTAGGAGGGTTGGCAGCGGTAAATATTGGTATCATTAAGCAATGTTACGTTTTGGGCGAGGTAAAAGGCAGGAGTCATGTAGGTGGACTCAATGGATGGAATGTAGAAAAAGGCAGGATAGAGCAATGTTTCTTTCGGGGAACGGTTAAAGGCGAAGATAGTGTGGGAGGATTGGTCGGGGCAAATTTTGATACTGTTTCTCAATGTTATGTGGCGGCGGAGATTGAAGGCAAGAGGAAATACCTCGGTGGGGTGGTTGGACTGGATTATCTGAATTATAAGGGTGATGTGAAAGAATGTTATTATGACCAGAATATTTCGGGTGAGTTTCCTGCTGATGAGGGAAGTCCCCGGCCGACCTTTGAGATGCAAAAACGGGATACTTTTTCCAACTGGGATTTTGATAACATCTGGTACATTGAGGAAAATAAAAGTTACCCCCTTCTCAGGATATTTACCAGTAGAAAAAAAGCAGAATGGGAAGAATAATACCCAATTACGTATATTCCTGTGTCTTTTCTGTATCAGCAGTATCTTCAGAAAACAGGACTCCATTCAAAGAATCCGCTTTATTTTTCCCCTGATTTCGGATTAATGTATTATAGCGACATTGAATATTTATCCTCTCTATGGTAGCTGCTTGTTCAGTAAGTGGTTTAGAAAAGAAAGGTATTCTGGCTCGTAAAACCCCATTTAAGGCGTTTTCCCCCTCGTCGTTCCTTGACTTTTTGTTAAATCCTGTATTAATTAAGTAAGAAACTTTTTAGAAAGGACAAGCTGACTGAATGCTTTCCTGCAGGTCATGGATAGTGAATTAAGAGTTGAATTTAAGCGCTGTTTTTCTCAAGATCCGGCGTTGAGCGGTAAGGTTCCAGCTCGCATCAATCTCCTGGGAACCCATATAGAACACCAGGGAGGATTTGTTAACACCCTGGCTGTCGACCATTTTCTTCATTTCGCTGCAGGCTACAGGAACGATTCTCTTATTTGTGCTCGTAACCACGATCCTTCTTTTCCAGAAGTAACATTTTCTCTGGACGAGATGGTCCCTGATTCTCCGGTAACATGGGAACAATACATACGCTCACCCAATATACAACCAGGTCATTGGGGGAACTATATCAGAGCTGCTTGCGGTTATCTGTCTGTTCTGAAAGGGAAAGAACTGAAGCAAGGATTAAACCTTTATTTTTCAGGTAATATTCCGGTGGGAGCAGGACTCAGCTCTTCCTCGAGTCTCGTGGTTGCTGTAGCACTTATGCTGATAAGGGCACACCAATGGGACTTTACTGATGAGGAGGTGGTAGAAGCAGCGGGACGGGCAGAATGGTATGTGGGAACCCGTGGCGGATGGGGTGATCATGCGGCCATGATTGTCGGTCAGAAGAATCGGCTGGCACATTTCTGTTTTTTCCCTTTTCAGCTGGAATATTTTCCTTTTCCCTCCCATCTTTCGGTGGTCTGCGCACATTCAATGGTGAAAGCTAAAAAATCCGGTGAAGCAAAGGAAATATTCAATCAGCGTATTGCAGGTTATCGAATAGGTTTGAAGCTTGTTCATAAATACTTCCCCGAATTACGGGAGAAGTGTCCTTATTTGAGGGATATAAATCCCCGGAATCTTCCGGAGGAAAAGGTGTATGAGATATTACATCGTCTGCCGACCTCAATAAGTGTATCTTCAATTTATAAAGAGCTACCTGAACACAAAAACTTTCTTGACGAGCTTTTTACGACGCATAGTCCTGCTGATGCCTATCCTGTTCGAAATGTAATGAGCTATGGTATCGCAGAATGCGAAAGAAGCAGGACGGGTGCTGTTTTAATGAAGAAAAGCAAGTATCCGGAATTCGGGCAGCTCATGTTTATTTCTCATGACGGAGATCGTGTGTCAAGATGGCAGGGAAATCAGCAAAGCCGCTGGTGCTGGGAGGCTACGGATCAGAACGTATCATCCTCTCGAGGGATAAATAACAGCCTTGGTGATGAGATATCTTCTATAGCAACCTTGCCCGGTGCTTATCACTGCAGTCTTCCTGAACTTGATTTTATTGTTGATACAGTGCAATCTGTGAAGGGGGTTTTGGGTGCTAAATTGACAGGAGCCGGTTTAGGAGGGGCAGTCCTGGTGCTTGTACAAAAAGAGCAGGAAAATGAGGTTATCTCTCTACTGCAGGAAAAGTATTATAACCCTCGAAATCTTCCTCCTCGCCTTTTTAAATGTCGTTCAGTGGATGGAGCCTCCCTGCATGAAACTTCGTAACTCCAGCCCAACCCCCTGTCTTATCTCAGGTTCATAATACTTAATAGTAGAATGTGAGCATTATTTTATAGAGAACGGCGATGTCGGAAGACGTCCCGTAAGAATGAGAAAGAGGAAAGTCCTATGAAATCGAAACATGAAATTATTGAAGAATTTTCTTTAGATAATTCCCGGGAGCATTATAAAAAGATCTGGGAAAATTTCAGACAATGGTCCCCGGAAAAGAAGAAAGAGGTTTTGGATGCTTTGTACGAAGATAATGAATGGTGGTTCTATGAATTTCTTACTACCACTCGACAGGAATGCACTCCTGTTGAGAAAGAAAAAGCAATATCGCGATTGATGGCACGCCTTTCATTCGGGCTGCCTTATGATTATCAGAAAATTCGTCATATACTGGACACTGATTCCTCGCTGGAAGAACTGCGGGAAAATGTGTTCAATACCTTAAGCGGGGAATTTGACTATTCTTCCGATCGTCGGCGTTGTTTTCAGGTGGCCCGTGAGACACGCTTAGAGGGAAAACGACTTGTTTGTGGCCGTTTTAGTCGGGCGTTTTATATAGATGCCCTTCTTCTTGCTAACAGTGCTTACATTTCTTCTCAGTTGCTTCAGGAAGAATGTGCCTCTTTACAAAAGATGATTCCCTGTCGAAAGGAACTGGAGCCATTACTGCCTTCTCTCGAAAGATTAGAGGCTCTGTTACGTGAAAAAGAGGTCGCCCGTGCCCGCTTGATTCATGCGCTCTATCAGTTTCGAAAAGCATTGGATGACTGTGAGTGGTCATTTATCCAGAAGGGATATGCAAGCGGGGAAAAAGTGAACTCTTCTCATCGCCGCACCCTGGAAAAAGTAAGGCGCTTTTTGAGTCGTTGCCTGAAAAAGCTGCTTTCTCTTGAAGGAAGATGTCCCGTGACCATGGTTTTCTTTCAACGTATTTCACCCAGTGGGTCTTTGAATATTGCCACTCTGAACGAACTACGTGATCCGTTTTTTGGAGAAGACGAAGAAATTGAAAATCTGCTGGCATTAGGCGGGGGGGAGATGTATATCACCCCGAACATGGATGATTGGTTAACCCAATGTGATGATTGGGTAGAAGCGTTGCCCGCTTATGCTGCCTATGAGATTGAGCCAACGGAGAGGAATTATCAGATAAAAACCCGGGTAGAACGTGAGGCACTGGAAGTAATGATTCGCTCTCAAGCCGGTAATTGGAAAAAAAACATTGAAAATGTCATGACCACGGAGTTTCTTCATGCCGGGCGTGTTTGTCTTGCTTCGAAATTGAATGAGCACTGGAAGGATAAAGAAGAGCTTCTTCAAAAACTGGGAGAAAATAGAGTTGTGGCGATATTGGCGGTGCTTTTAGAAGAGACCTACTGGCAGGAAATAGAGAATATTACCAGCTTGAGGGAACAAGAATCCTTTACCCGTCTCCAGGCTCTCCTTCACGTATTGTCCCGGCAGGATGAGAAGTCTCTCATTCATGATTATTTCCGGCATGTTTCCGATGCCGGGGAAAATTTTGAGGAGGGGCGTGCCTGGCTGACAACCAGGGGGTTAGAGCATCGGCTGGAACATTTCCTGTCCTTCCTGGGAGAACCACTGCGGGAGATGCCTTCTCTCCATATTCTGACGACTCTGGGTCCTGGTGAGACCGAATATAATGTTAAAAACTGGCTCGAAGAGAGCATGCTCCTTGAGAGCATCATTCATTCGCACAATTTAAAGGAAAAGGTTCAAAAGAAACAGGAGGAATGGAAAGATGCAGTGATAGCAGCTGCCAGGCGCATTATTGCTGAGGGGCATCTGGAAGCAGAAGTTATGAAGTATGGCGAGGACGATGAGAGTGTCTTGCGTTTTTTAAGAGACCATTCAGAGATCGGTAAAAAGGTGGCAAGATTCTGTCTTCTTCGCCTGGCAGAAGGATGTGATATGCACAAAGAAAGCATAGCTGTTGAAGAACCCCGTATGGTAAGAGATAGATTGCTTCAAAAGGGCTGGGCAGATATTAAGGATGAACAGGAACGCTATCTTATGCTGGATGAAAGTCGGCAAGAAGCCTATTTTAAGCTTCAGGACAGACAGAGTGAAGATGAATTTTTTAAACAATATCTCCATCCGGTTCATCGGCAACTGCATGCACAACGCAGGGTGATTGCTGAAGAAGGTCTGATGAAAGAAATGGTTCATCCTGCTCATCGTTATGAAGCTGACGGACCATTTAAAGGCTATCATCTTCTTTATACCCCCAGTCGGGTTGATCTGGGTGCCAACGAGGTGAGTTCGGTTCGTGACATTCCCAAGTGGGTGGGTGCTCTGGATGAAGAGGCAGCGAATCGGGCCAAACATCTTTATGATTTGTATAATATAGGGGGACCGGTTATTATACCCTCCACTAAAGTGGCAGAGTTTTTGAAGGTGGGGGAAAACTTCTTTTCTCGCGGCGGCGTTTACTACCTTTCTCTGGCAGCAGGTGTGAATATTGATACGCTTGGTTTTGGAGACTTTGAGTTTTTCCGTGGGGAATGGAATAAACGAGGAGACCGGCTGGTTTTACCGGGAGGCGAAACCTACGGGGGTTTTTGCGTACCCAAAGAATTTACCCTCTTATATGCTTCTATCCTGTCTGTTCTGGACGAGGATGCCCGTCGAAAATTTCTTGCCAGCCTGGGAGTGGCGAATTCTTTTTCCCAGGACCTGTTGAAGCAGCTTAAGACTATTCTCTCCTGGAAATCACGTTATGATTCTCTGGTACAATGGGAAATGGATGCCTATGACTATCTCCTCGCACAATATGAAAAATTACAGGGAAATGATGGTCCCTGTTATCTCTTTCCCCTGACGAAGCTTGCCCTGACCCTGGAAAAAATGGGTGTTCTGGATACGTCTCCCCGGTATCCTCTCGCTGATTGGGTTAATAAGAAAGCCCAGGGATTGGAAGAAATTAACCGCATTGGTCCCTACCGAAAGGTCAGGCTGATTGAGGATCTGCTCAGGGAAGCTCGTGCAGGCAGGGAAAACATCGCTTCTCCTGAAAAAACCATTGGAGTAATGGCAGCTCCCTATAAAGAAGGGGAAATCAAGGATGGACGTTCCATTCCCATTTCAGATGTACGTTTTAGTGCTGGTTGCCGTAAACTGGAGATCTATGCCGGTGTACACGAGCAACATATATTGCATGATATAGACTTTGAGGGCAGAGAAATCATAAAGCAGCTCATGAAAGATTTTGTTTCTCCGGCGGATATACGAATGGTAGGGAGTTGTACAGGGTCAGACATTTTGAGTTATGTTCCTGGAGCCAATCTCGAGGATATAAAAAATCAAGTACTGGAAATACTTCTCGAATGGGGCATAGATGAAGATTTGATGGAAACCAACAGTATCCTGTTTGGTGGAGAGCTCCGCAAATGGATAGGGATAAAAGAAAGATCCAGCGAAGAGCAAAATCGTCTTTTGAAAGAGATTGAGGGACGTATTCATCTCCTGGTAGTGGAAAAAAGAGGAACATTGCCCACGTATGCAGAAGCCCTACAGGGAGCAGACTTTATCGACCTGGGTGTTCCTGATCCGGAATTGCTGGACCTGGTGGATAATATGCCCAAAATGATTACTCTCATGCGGCGGGATAGAATGAACAGTGCCCTGGTTTTTGCTGATGGCACGTCAGGTGCACGTCGTCCTACCTTTGCCTTTCGGTATCCGGACGCTTCTTTCAAGGTTAAAGAACTGTTTGCCCTTGAGCCCCATGCCCGCTATGGCTGTCTGGGGATTGGCAGTGAGCAGGTAGAAAGCTGGCGCACCATGATGGAAGAAGAACGTTACTTTGCGAAAACGTGGCGAGATTTCCTTACAAACGGAGATTCAGCAGATACGCAAAGGTTACTCGAGCAATATCGGGCATGGGTGG
This sequence comes from Candidatus Sumerlaeota bacterium, assembly GCA_003554345.1. Lineage (GTDB taxonomy): Bacteria > Sumerlaeota > T1SED10-198M > T1SED10-198M > T1SED10-198M > T1SED10-198M. Next base: position 10,942 of record PWGE01000406.1, read on the forward strand.
AGAAACATCGGTGTACTGGTCTATCCCGGGAGCAGGAGGAAAAGGCCCGTGAAATGGGTATATGGACTCCATATTTTCGCCTGAATGCCCGCTACTTCTTTTCAGTGGCAGACAGAGAGGTGTTCCCTGCTCAGGTGGACTTTGGAGCATGGTTATTAATGGGTGGAAGATACCTGTTGAATGGGAAAATGAGTGAAGAAGAGTTTGCTGTCAGGCGTGAAGAATACGAAAAGAAACGACGGGAACTCTTTGGTGAAGATATAACCTCCCTGTTTAACAGCCAGGAAATTGATCAGATTATGGCATTATTTCTCAGGCCTTACTACTCAGGAAAGAAAAAGAAATATGCCACCGAAGTTGAAACAGGTCTGGCAGGATCTTTAAAAGCCGTGGAAGAGGAAGTGACTCAGCTTGCCCGTTGGGAAGAAAGAAAGAAGGAGCTGGTTTTACTTCGTGAAAAAAATGCCTGTCGCAAGAAATATCGGACGGTATATGACAAACTGGAATCGCTTGATGTTGATGGTTCTTTTCATCGTGCTAAAGAGTTGTTACCTTCTTCGGCAGGTGATGTGAGTGCCGGGCAGAAAGGTGAATTTTTTGCCGCTTTTATAAAGACGCTGGAAGCAGTACATACATGGAAGGATATTGACCTGGAACAATATATTCAGAGATTTGCAGAATCTCTGGAGTTGCCGGAGGAGGAATACCTGGAACTGGCTGGAGAGATCGCCGGAGCTTCAGATATTTCTCAACTGAAAAAAGAAAAAGTCATGCTTTTGCCGGCTGTTCTGGAACTGGTAGATATTACCTTTCTTCTTTCCTCGGTGACCGGTGTATCTTCACCGGAAGAAATGAATAATGCATTAGCGAAGTTTTTTGATCGAACGGTTAATAATCATATATTCGACTATTTTCCCTACCATTATCACAGACAGCGTTCTGCTTACTTTGAGCAGCTGGAAAGACAGGATAAATTCCGTCTGGCATTTCAGCATCATCAGTGGTTATATGCTCATTTGCATTGGCTGATAAATAACCGAACTCCTCTCAAAGAGTACAGTGAAAAGTATCGTATTCTTTACTGCGGGAATGTCATAAAGGGCAAACAGGCTATGGGAATCATTGAATTGAATCGGGAGGAAAGTTTCTGGTTTCATTATGCTCGTTTGCGGGATATTGTGGTTTTATATTATGAAAGGTACGGCTATCCTCAGCTGGCAGTGAATGTCGAACCTGAAGTTTTTACTGACAATGTGAAACTGACTATTGTCTATCCTTATGGCAATACCACGGTTCCCGTTGCTCTGGAACAGGGACCTATCCTTAGTGAGAAGTACGGTGCCGATCTTTTTCTATGTGCTTTTCCCCGGATTATAAATGAGGATGGGTCTGAAAACCTGGTAATGGATGAAGCGATGGTATGTCCGTCTAAATCCCTGCGGCAGAAAATCGAAGACAGGTATGCATTATATGGAGATAAAAATGGTGATTTTCTCTTTATGAGCTTTCATGATCCTCTTCCCCTGGATGGTATATTTTTCCACTTCACCCATCCCCTTCGCATGGATGTAGACAGGCTGAAAATGCCTCTCATTCAACCGCTGGCATGGGAGGCTGCCAGTCACCTGAAGTGTCAGTTACCGGCAATGTTAAAAAACACGGGAGTGGGTGTTCCCGAGCAGATCAACTGGTTTGCTTCTAAAACTTCCGAAATTGAAGCCGGAGAAGCAAAAGAACGCATTCGTAGTGACATACATTCTCTGGCGAAAAGACACGATACTCTTATTCTTAAACCTGAAAAAGAGTCAGGCGGAAGAAAGATTCTTTTACGGAAGATGAAAAGAGAAGGGGAAATAAACCAGGAAGTGCTGGGGGAAATGACTGAAGCAGCCTATCAGGTTTCCCTTACCGATAACGTGGTTATCCAGGAAGTACTGCCATCCTGTGTCCGGCGACTTTATGATCCGGAGTTTCTGGAAATGCTTATTGACCGCTTCGCTCGCATAAACATTCCTGTTTTCCTGCGTCGGGAACCCCTCACTCCTCTTTATTCTTATTTCCGAATAGTGGCTGTGGAAGGAGAAAAAGGTCTGGAATTTTCTCATTACATGACCGTGATCAGCACCCAGGGGGTAGCCAATGTCGGACAGGGAGGACTCCTTTTTGAGTATACAGATGAGATAATTCATCCGCGATATCGGGCAGAACTGAAAAGACAGTTGCATGACGCGGCATATAACAGCTGGAAAGGTCAGAAGAAGTATTTGCAGAAGAACTGGCGTTATGCAGTGGAAGAGTATCTCAAACTGTATCCTGAGTTTCGTAAAAAACTCCCCCGTTATGAAGAGCTTGCACAGTGCGGGGATTTTGTGCCTGATGATATTCCTTATGAAATGGGAGATTATATGCCGGTTTTTCTGATAAACGAAGAAGATCGGCTTTGTGCCGTATATGACTTTAAATCCCAGCAGAGAATTCCTCTCCTTACCCCAACGGGACGGCGCCGAAATGTTGAAGTTTACGATGCTTCCGGTCAACCAGTGGCATGGGATGAAAATAATTTACCTGAATACTATTCTGCCGAAGGAGAAAGAATAGGACTTTATAATGGGCATGGAGAAGAGATACCGCCGTTTGTTGTGTATAAAATCGAGCCCAATCCCGGTGCTGGTTTGTGGCGACCTCATAATGACCAGTTGCCTCCTGAAAGAAAGGGGGAAGGTGTAATAAAAGTGTTTGACTGCCTTGCCCAGCGTGCTCGGAGATGTAAGGAAGGTAAGTCTTCAGAGAAATAGTCAGGTATGAATATTCTGTTAGAAACAGATGTTCCTTTCAGGGACGCTCTGGTATCGGCAGGGGCGTTGCAGTTGCTGCTCTTGCGGCACCAGAATGAAGGAGAAGTTGCTTTTCAAATTGCTGGTGGAAAACGCTATTTGTTGCATGATGAACTGGAAGCGGTGCAAGAGAAGAATTTTGTGCCGGACGGAGTGATTTTTTATGGTTTACAGGCACCAGAAGCAGAACGACATCATGAGCTGCAACGAAGGTTTGAAGAAAGCGCTATAGAGCTTTTAAATCCAGCTTCTATCTCTTCTCTGGCGGATAGTAAGTCCTTTACTTTAAAAAAGTGGCAAAAAGCAGGGGTAAGTTGTCCCGGGTTTCGTGTTTTTAAGCCTGGTGAAAAGACGACATACAGAAAAATAAAAGAATTTATAGAACACAGAAAACTTCAGCATGTATTTATACAGGCAGATGATTTGACAGAAGGCTTAGAAACATGGCACTTTTCTGCTACTGAGTTTCGAAATGAGGCGGATTATTTTCAATCGATTCTACTTCCTTCTTTGCAGAATAGAACTTTTCTGGTAAAAGAGCCCCGGGGAAATTGTTACCTGCAACATGGCAGGAAATATGTGCCGCTTGTCTGGAGAATTCTTTATCTGAATGTAGGGGGGGAAGTATATGATGATCATGGTTTTGTACAGGTGGCGTCGCATGATTCAGCACTCACATCGATAAAAAAAGGAGGGTGGATAGCGGATTTTTCGCAGTTACAAGCGCCTATCAATTATCGGGAAAAAGAAGGGTTTTTCGAAGCCGATGTTACAGGAGATGATATGAATATTATAAGAAAAAGACTGCGAGAGGCGATGGAAGTTTTCCAAAAAGGAGAAGAGGAATGCCTGTGTTTTGCAGGTATTGATTTTGTCCTGGAAAGGCAGGGGGATGAGTGGAATCCTGTCTTCCTTGAGATAAATCCCCGTTGTGGAGCACTTAATAAAATGGGAGTGTTTCAGCGGTGAGGAAGAGTGCTATATTGACTGAAAACAGGATATGGCGTTCTCCATTGACTGTTTCCTGCTACCTTTAAACCTGCCTGTAGTCTGTAGCTTCCTTTGCGATTTTCTTAGAGCATGATACAATATACATTCAGGTCGGGACGTGGCGCAGGTGGTTTAGCGCACTCCCTTGGGGTGGGAGAGGTCGCTGGTTCGAGTCCAGTCGTCCCGACCACTTTTTCTTCTTCCACCCTTTCTTTTCTCAGGTATCTGTTTTCACTGTAAGACAGGTTTTTTATTTTCCCTGCGAATGGTTGCTTTTGTTGTTAATGGTTTCTTTTGCTTTTTCTTTCAGTTCTTGAATGATATTATTGAATCTTTTTGACTTCAGACCTGGATAGTTTCTGAGCCATTTTTGTTGTCGGAGAGTAATCTCTTTTTTTATTGTTTCCTGCAACCGACGCAGATCTTTGTTTCTTTCTTTTAATTTAGCAAGAAGATGATTTTGCACTTTTTCTGTGTCAATGACGGTGACATTTTTCTTGATCTCTGAGGATATGTTCGAAAGATCGATAAAAATTTTCCGAAATTTCACCAGGCTCTTTAAAGTATACACGGCATCTGTAAGAAAAAGAACTCCAACAATAAGAGTGATAGGGCGTAGAATGGAAAGAGGTGCCTCGTGAAGAAGCTGTTCAACTGGCGGATGAATGATGTGTATGAGAAGAACTGTGAGAAAACCCCAGTAAATAGAAAATTTAACACAAACATATCCACCGATATTGATAGCTCGTTTTGAATAATCCCACCATTTTGCTTCAAAGATTCTTTCCAGTAAAATACCTGTTATCAGTTCTACTGCGGAGGCAATAAAAAAACCTCCCAGAAATAAAAGGAGTATATTATCCCGATAGGGTTCTAACAGGAGAACCATTAATACAGCACTGGTTCCATATATGGGGCAGTAGGGTCCCTGAAAAAACCCCCTGTTAATAAGGCGTTTTTGTGCCTTGAGATGGTATGTTCCTTCTATAAGCCATCCCAGAAAAGAATACACCACAAAGTAAGCCGGTATTATTTCATGCATGAGCTTCCACTCTCTTGCTTGACAGCTGCATTGCGCAAGTTTTATTGCTTTTCAGGGAAAGAGTCCATACCCGGAATGATGCAAAACAGCTTGCTGTATAGAGAATCCACATAAAAACGAAGATAGTAATAAAGCATTCATAAACTGACCATCTTTGAGTTGCCGGATTCTGTTCTTCACAATTCCGGGCAAATTCTGTAAATATGCCAGAAGCAGAGTGGTTCATGCTATGGAGTTTGAAAAATGACGTCTGTATCATAGATAAGCCATATCTTGTGCAGTATTTTTCAGAAGAATTCTTTTGAAGAAATCCTTTTTTCCATTTTCTTGTAATGAATATTTTTTCAAATTACAGGCAATGGCGTTTATTCATAACGGCAATATATTCTGCCTTCAAAAAGGCAATTATTTGTTTAATGAAAAAAACTCTTTTTTCCACTACTTTTTTTATGCTTTCATAAATTACTTTTTTGGTATATTGTAGGCTAATTTAACACTATTTACAGAATATTTCATCATTCTAAGTTTTGTATGGGTTTTTCTTATCATGATGGGAGGCAGGCAAACTTTTCGTATGAAAAAAATTAACAGGATTCCCCGGTGACTGGTGCATACATAAAGGGTAAAAATAAAGACAAAAGTTGCAGAAAGGAAACCGGCAGTAAAATAGAGCTGCCGGTCCTGTCTGCTAAAGTCGATATCCAGGTTGGAACACCGGGGTTATTGTTTTATTTTTTTTAAGGTTTTCTTCTGTCTCCTGCATAGAGGGATTTACCCGGCTGTTCTTTCGTCATTTCGCCATCTTCCATCACTAACACGCCGTTAGTAAAAACCCAGTCAAAGCCGACTGGTTCAGGTTTCTGGTCCCGGAAATCAGCAACGGGATCTATTTTGTCGGGATCAAAAAGAACCAGGTCGGCATAGGTTCCCACTTTGATTCTTCCCCGGTCATCAAGACCCATTCTTTCAGCCGGCAAACCGGTGCACTTATATACTGCCAGTTCCCAGGGTATGATTTCCCGGTCCCGGATGTAATGGGCAAAAAACTGGTGATATGTACGAAAAGCACGGGGATGGTTATCAGTCACTCTGCTTTCCTCTATAGCCTCAAGTGAAACCATACGGGCATCGGTGCATACCATCACCTTTTCATCCTTCATGGCTTTTACAATATCTTCATCGCCGATACAGAGGTATGTGGCATATATTTCTGAGTCCGGTTCGAGATCTAATTCTTCAATCAGCTCCTCTGGTGTCATATCTTCTCCTTCCAGAAGCTTCACCAGATTTTTTCCCGAGTATTTCTCAAAATCTCCCGGCATGTCTTTGAGGCGTACAACTTCCGGTTGGTTATTTCTTATGGCTTCCTGTTCCAGCATTTGATAGAGGTGATAGTGGGCGGCAGGACCTGAGGCTTCCCATGGATACTGGTCGCCTGTAACATCTATACCCCGCTCTCTCGCGTCCTCCATGATATTCAGGTATTCTTCCATTTTTCCCCAATTCCGTTTACGCAGAACTTTCATGTGAGAAATCTGGACAGGAACCTCAGCCAGGTTCCCAATGTGTATAGCTTCACGGACAGCATCGAGCACCTCGTCTGTTTCACCTCTTATATGGGAAGCATAAAAACCGCCGTATG